>CAIMVB010000069.1 GCA_903844785.1 uncultured Rhodospirillales bacterium
AAACTATCGAAGGCCAGGCGATAATCTCGGATTTCCAGCAGCGCCGTCATCCACGATTGCTCCGCGGGTCAAGAATATCGCGTAAGCCATCCCCCAGCAGATTGAAGCCAAGTACGGCCAGATAAATGAAGGCGCCGGGCGCCACGGCATACCACCACCAATCCGGCAAATAGCCGCGCGCGATGGAGATCATGGCGCCCCATTCCGGGGTTGGCGGCTTGGCCCCCAACCCGATAAAGCCAAGTGAGGCCACAGCCAGAATCGCCTGGCCGATATCCATGCTCATTTTCACGATCAATGGTGAAAGACTATTGGGCAGCACATGGCGCCATAAAATGCGTGCGCGCGACGCGCCCGCAACACGCGCAGCTTCGATGAATGGTTCTTCGCGGATGGAAAGTGCCTTGGATTCCGCCAACCGCACATAGCCTGGCCACCAAACCAGGATCAGCGCCACCATCGCGTTGCCAATCCCAGGGCCGAGTGCTGCCACCAGAGCGATGGCAAGGACCAATCCAGGCACGGAAAGGAACAAATCAGTAAAGCGCATGATGATTTCGCGGAGCCGCCCACCCGCCAGCCCAGCTAATATCCCAAGCGGAACACCAATCAGCGCTGCGGCGAAGGTAATACCAATGCCAACCAATAAGGAAATGCGCGCGCCAATTATCACACGCGTCAGAATATCATTGCCGACCTCATCCGTGCCGAACCAATGGGCGGCGGAAGGCGGCCGTAATTTATTCGCGAGATTTACACCGCCCGCGGCATCATCGGGATAGGGAATGATCCAAGGTCCAATCAACGCCAAAACGACGACGACCGTCACCAGGAAGAGCCCCAGCATGGAGGAAAAGGAACGCGTCAAAAGCCAAAATGCCAGGCGAAGGCGGCGACGTGGCGGGGCTGCGACAGTTTCCTCAGCGGCAGCGGACATGCTTCACGCCCGCCTCAGGCGTGGATCCAGCACGCCATAGAGCAGATCCACGATCAGGTTCGCGATCATAAAATTCAGCCCGACAATGAGTGTGACGCCCATCACAGGCTTGAAATCACCAGATATGGCCGAAGAAACCGCATAGAGCCCAATGCCGGGCCAATCGAAGACCGTTTCAACCAATACGGTACTACTCATCATCCAGCCCCAACGCAGGCCAATAATGGCGAGTGTGGGGAGCATTGCATTCTTGAGCGCATGGACCGTGACAATACGCCATGGTGTCACGCCATGGGCGCGCGCTGCCACAACATAGTCCATGCGTAGCGCTTCAACCATTTCACTGCGGTTGACGCGCAAAATGGACGCAAGACAGGGTAGCGAAAGCACGATCGCCGGCAGGATCAAATGGGATAGCGCTTCCCGGAATAGGCTAAAATTTCCACGCAATAGGCTATCAACCAGCAGCAAACCCGTGATCGCTTCCGGCGGTTCGGTAAAGACCGAAAGCCGGCCACCGGTGGGCAATAAGCCAAGCCAAGCGGCAAAAGCCAGTTGCAGCAGCAGCCCAAACCAGAAGGGCGGCAGCGCAATGCCGGAAACGGCGAAGATTCGGGTGACATGATCCGCCCAGCCATCCTTGCGCAAGGCAGAAATGACGCCGAGTGGCACGCCAAGCAGTACCCCCATCAGCATAGCCAGAATCACGAGTTCCAACGTTGCCGGGAAATAGCGCGCCAAATCCGAACCCACAGGGCGCCCCGTCGCAATGGACCGTCCGAAATCGCCCCTTGATAGTTCGGTCACATAGCGCAGAAATTGTTCAGGCAACGGCTTGTCCAGCCCATAATCGCGCCGCGCCTGTTCAATCTGTGATCTTCCCGCATCTGGTCCGGCGGCCAATGCCGCCGGATCGGATGGTGCGATATTGGAAATGACAAAGGTCAGGCAGACCAGCCCGAACAGCATCAGC
>CAIMVB010000070.1 GCA_903844785.1 uncultured Rhodospirillales bacterium
AGCGCGGCGGCATGGGCAATGGCATCACCAATTGCGTTATAGCTTTGGCGTGATCGCGGCGCCGCCAATACGGCATTGGCGAAAACCTGTGCTGAGGCAGCATCACCAACGCGATGCCAATCCACCACCAGCGCGGCCCCGCCCGGGCTGCCCCATTCCGTCATGGCAAGGGCAATGGCACGGCGCGGATTGGCAGCAATGGCATCCAGCACCGCAGGATGGGTGATGGCTTCCGCAATACCTTCGCGTTGCAGGCGAAATTCATCCGCATCAATGGAACCCGATGCATCCATTGCCAGCACCAGCAGCAAATCCACTTCCGGGAAGGCTTGCGCGCGTGCCGAGGCGCTGATCAAGGCCGGGGCAAAGATCAGTCCTCGGCGGCGCATGGCGCGTTACCGCGCGCGCGCGAGCAAACGCCGCGCGCGTTCCACCACGGGCAGATCAATCATTGCCCCTTCAAAGGCGACCGCGCCCTTGCCTTCGGCCAATGCCACATCAAAGGCCGCAATCAGGCGGCGCGCACGTTCCACCTCGGCCGGGGCTGGGCCGTATTCCTCATTCACCACGGCGACTTGCGCGGGATGGATGCAGGCGGCGCAGCCAAAGCCCAAAGCACGGGATCGGCGCAAAGATGCGCGATAAGCGTCGAGGTCTGAAAAATCTGCAAAAACACCAATGGACCCAAGCGGCAGGATGCGCGCGGCCCGCGCCGCGGCCACCGCCATCATGCCATAGACGTAGAGTGAATCAGCGCCCGGCACCGCTTCCAATTCGGTAGAAAGATCTTCGGAGCCCACGCCAAGCGCTGCCATGCGCGGATCAGCCAGCGCAATGGCATGCAGCGCGGGCAGCGCATCGGGCGTTTCCACCACGCCAATGAAGCGCGTATGGCCGATTTTCATGCCAAGTGCCGCTTCCCGCGCCGCCACCACTTCCGAAAGCAGCTTTATGTGTTCCGGCCCCATCACCTTGGGCAGCATCAGGGAAGATACTTCCGGCATGATCGCCGCCGTAATATCCGGCACAGCCAATTCCATCGGGCGATTGATGCGCACGCAGATTTCCTGACCATGCGCGGCAATCGTCTTGGCTGCAGCCGGCAGCGCAGCGCGCGCGGCTTCTTTCTCACTCGGCGGGATGGAATCTTCCAGATCCAGGATGATCACATCGGCACCGCGCGTATGCGCCTTGGCGACAAAGCGCTCAGCCACCGCAGGGATGAAGAGCAGGGAACGCCAGCTATTGGGGTTGGATGCAGGCATCAGGCGAACTCCGCTTCCAGCTTGGCGCAGAGATAGCCATCCTTATCGGCGGCCCAGCATTCCATTTTACCATCCGCCTGCGCGGCGCCACAAAGTGTCACGGTATCGCCGACCCAAAGCGGGCGGGCGAGACGCGCGTTGAAGCCCACCAGCCGCCCCGTCGCGCGCTTCAAAGCCGCATCCAGGATCAACTGCATGGTCAGGCCGCCATTCTGCACCGCCGCCTGATAGCCCTCACCATCCCGCGCGTAATCTGCGTCGTAATGAATGCGATGCGCGTTCCAGGTCACGGAAGAATAGCGGAACACCAAGGGTGAAGACAGCAACACCTTATCTGCCCAAGCGGCGCCCTCAGGCGCGGGCACGGGTGGGGTCGCGGTGGTTTTTTGCCCGGGTGGTGTGGCATCGCGGTACATGGCGTCAAACTCATCCACCGCAATCACTTGGCCACGGCTTTCAATGGTGTGGCGCATGGTCAGCACCGCCATGCGCCCGGTACGGCCATGCTTTGGCACAATGGCGGCGACTTCCGCTTTTTTGATGGCAGGTTCACCCACCACAAGATTGCCGTTGATGGTCACGCGGCGCCCCGCACCCATGCGGCGTGGCAGCGGGATGGGCGGCAGGAACACGCCCTTATTCGGGTGGCCATCCGGGCCGATATCGCTTTGCTTGGCGATATCGGGGAAGAACATGGTGAACCAATGCGGCGGCAGCGCCATGCCCTGGGTAATGCTGGCGGGGTCCATATCCAACATGCCCGCAATGCGCCGTGCGGACGAAAGCCCGATTTCATCTTCCACAATACGCGTGCGCCCCACCCAAGGGGCCAGCGCGGCAATCGCCGCATCAAATTCAGCATCGGTCATGGCATTGCATCCCAGCACATACGAGTAAGCCGCCCAGCGGTGGCAAAAGCAGCGGTATAGCCCGGCATGCCATCGGGCAAGGTCTCTGGCACCCGGTCCGTGAAGACGCTGATGATGAAGCGCGGCTTATCATGGCGATACACAATCCCTGCATCCATCCGCCCGCGCGGCCCGCGCCCGGTTTTATGCGCGACCTTGGTCTTGCCCGGCAACATCGAGGGGATCAGGTTCCGCAACCGCTGCCAGGACAGAATATCAAGACCAAGCTGGCACAGCGCGGAGCTGGCGCCGAGCGCCGCTGCCGCCTTGGCATCACTGGCGCCCTGCTGCATGCGGTCCAACAATAGGCCCTGATCGCGCGTGGTGGTGCTGGCCACCGCTTCAATCGGATGGTCCCACGCAAGCCCCGGCGGCGGGAAATTCACCCGATGGGTGGTGCCCTTCATGCCAATGCGCTGGCACCAGGCATTCAGCGCATCGCGGTCCAGCCGTTCAAGTACAAGCTGCGTGCAGACATTATCGCTGGTGATGATCATATTTACGAAGGCATCGCGTAAAGGAATGACACAGCCAGGCGTCATGTATTGATAGGTGCCGCTATCCACACCTTCCTGTAGCCGCGCTTCAATGGTGCAGGGCTCATCAAGCCGCAGCACACCTTCATGCACCTTTGATAGCGCATGCATCAGGATGGAGGTTTTGCGCGTGCTGGCCGAAGGCAGCACCATATCGCCATCACGATCCGCTTCTTGTCCCGTTGCCAGATCCTTCACATACCAGCTTGTGGTGAAGGGCTGCGCGTCACACAGCGCATTCATGCGCGTGATCAATTCCTGCATGGGCATTCTCCTAAACGCTGTAGGCTAACCCTGGCCGACCAGCATGGCCAGGGTGAGTTTTTCTGGTTAGGCTACCCCTTTCTGTCAGGGGGAACGAAGCATGAGGCAGGATATCAAGCATGTCGCAGTGATTGGCGCCGGCACTATAGGTGCCTCCTGGGCGGCCTATTTCTTGAGCCGCGGTTTGAGCGTAACGGCAAGCGACCCTTCCCCTGGCGCGCCTGATTTGATCCGCCGCATGGTTGAGGCTGCCTGGCCCATCCTGATGCGCCTTGGCGGCAAGGCGGATGCCAACCCCAATGCCTGGCGCTTCGAAGCAGACCCGGTGGCGGCCGTTGCCGGCGCTGATTTCGTGCAGGAAAGCGCGCCGGAAAGGCTGGATGTGAAGCAGCCGCTACTTGCGCGCATTGATGCCACTTTGCCGGCAGATGTGGTGATTGCCTCCTCCACCTCTGGCTTGCTGGCCAGCCGCTTATCAGAACATTGCGCGCATCCAGAACGCATTGTGATTGGCCACCCGTTCAACCCCCCGCATCTGATCCCATTGGTGGAGGTTGTGGGCGGCGCCAAGGGCAGCCCAGAGGCAGTGCAGGCCGCGATAGAATTCTATCGCGCCATTGGCAAATACCCAATCGAAATCAAGAAGGAAGTGCCTGGCCATTTGGCGAACCGCTTGCAGGCCGCGCTATGGCGCGAAGCGGTGCATCTGGTGGCGGAAGGTGTGGCGAGTGTTGCCGATGTTGATGCCGCCATCAGCGAAGGCCCTGGGCTGCGCTGGGCGCTGATGGGGCCGCATACCACCTTCCATCTGGCAGGTGGTGAAGGCGGCATGGCGCATTTCCTGCACCATTTGCTGCCGGCGGTGACAAGCTGGTGGGATGATCTGGGCCATCCCAGCGTGGATGCAGATTTGCAGCGGGTGCTGGCTCAAGGTGTCGCGGAAGGCACCAAGGGTGCCTCCACGCGTGACCTTGCCGCTTGGCGGGACGCGGCTTTGGTACGGCTGCTGGAAGCGCGGGGGAAGACGGGCGGTTGAGCATTTTCAAGCCAAGTGGAATCACTTGGCGGCTCGGAAAATGCGACCAGACGCTATGCCGCCCGCCCCGCTGAGCGCAACAAACGCCCCGGCAGCGCGCCCGTTGCCACTCCATCACGATAGGTGACTTCCCCATTCATGATGGTGGCGATGTAACCATCGGGTTTTTGCAGCAGGCGCCGGCCGCCCGCAGGCAGGTCGCGCACCATGCGTGGCGCGTTTAGTTTGAGCGCGGCGAAATCAATCACATTCAGATCCGCCTTCATGCCCGCGCGCAAAACGCCTCGATCATGCAAGCCCGCAGCGCGCGCAGTGTCAGATGTCAGGCGGCGGATCATTTCCTGAACGGGGAAGACCGCTTCCTTGGCATCCCGCGCCCAATAGGAAAGCAGGAA
>CAIMVB010000071.1 GCA_903844785.1 uncultured Rhodospirillales bacterium
ATACCAATGCGCGTACCCGCAAGGGCAAGGCTGTGGCTATCGCCGGCAAGAAGAAGGTGACGAAGTAAGATGGCTCGTGAACCCCGCGGCGGTGCCGCTCGTGGCCCGGTGAAGCGCAAAGAACGGAAGAATATCTCCTCCGGCGTTGCCCATGTGCTGTCCACCTTCAATAACACCATCGTGACCATCACGGATGCGCAGGGTAATGCCATCGCGTGGTCTTCCGCTGGTGCTCAAGGCTTCAAGGGCAGCCGCAAATCCACCCCTTATGCGGCGCAGGTTGCCGCAGAAGATGCCGGGCGTAAGGCGCGTGAGCATGGGATGGAAGTGCTGGACATTATGGTGAGCGGCCCTGGTTCGGGCCGTGAATCCGCGCTGCGCGCCCTGCAGGCCGTTGGCTTTCAGGTCACCGCGATTCGCGATGTGACCCCCATTCCCCATAACGGTTGCCGCCCGCGCAAGCGCCGCCGCGTCTGATACGCGCCGCGCCTGACCGCAGCAGCCCGATAGGAGAGACATGAACGTGCTTGACCGCAACTGGCGTTCCCTGATCGAAACGCAGAAGCATATCGAGCCGACGATCAACCCGCTGCGCAGTGCCACGCTGGTGCTGGAGCCGCTTGAACGCGGCTTCGGCATGACGCTTGGCAATGCGCTGCGTCGCGTGCTGCTTTCCTCGCTGCTTGGTGCGGCGGTGAAGGCGATTCGCATTGATGGCGTGCTGCATGAATTCAGCAGCATTCCCGGCGTGCGCGAAGATGTCACCGACATCGTGCTGAACGTGAAGCAGCTTGCGCTGCGTTATCAGGGTGAAGGCGAAAAGCGTTTGGCGCTGATCGCAACTGGCCCTGGTGAAGTCACCGCAGGGCAGATCCAGACCTCGGGCGATATCGAAATCGCCAATCCTGATCTGGTGATCTGCACGCTGGATGATGGCGCGAAGCTTTCGATGGAATTGATCATCGATACCGGCAAGGGCTATGTGCCGGCGTCTGAAAACCGCCCGGAAGATGCGCCGATTGGCCTGATCCCGGTGGACGCGATTTATTCTCCAGTGCGCCGCGTGGCTTATCGTGTGGAGCCGACCCGCGTTGGTCAGCGCACTGATTATGACAAGCTGATCCTCTCGGTTGAAACGGATGGCACGCTGGCGCCGGAAGATGCGGTGGGTGTCGCCGCCCGCATCATTCAGGAACAGCTGCAAATCCTGATCAATTTCGATGAGCCGCGCCCCGAATTGGCTGCCGATCTGCGCGATGATCTGCCGTTCAACCGCAACTTGCTCCGCAAGGTGGATGAGCTTGAGCTTTCCGTCCGCAGCGCGAATTGCCTGAAGAACGACAATATCGTCTATATCGGCGATCTGGTGCAGAAGACCGAACAGGAAATGCTGCGCACACCGAATTTTGGGCGTAAGTCGCTCAACGAAATCAAAGAAGTCCTCGCGACTATGGGGCTCAGCCTCGGCATGACCGTGCCGGAATGGCCGCCTGAAAATATCGAGGATTTGGCGAAAAGGGCAGATGAGCCGTTCTAAGCGGTTCGTTCTGAAGGGTAAGAAAGATGCGTCACG
>CAIMVB010000072.1 GCA_903844785.1 uncultured Rhodospirillales bacterium
CGACGCCGCTGATTTGCAGGGGGCCGATATTTGGTTGATCGCGGTGCCAACCCCGCTGGATGCGCGCGGCCGGCCTGATCTTTCGGCGGTGCAAAGCGCGCTTGGCATTGTCGCAAAAGGTGCCGCGCCGGGGGCGCTGGTGTGTCTGGTTTCCACCTGCCAACCTGGCGCCACCAATGGGCTTTGCCGTTCCATCCTTGAAGCTGCGGGCTGGCGCATTGGCCGCGATATCTTCCTGGCCGTGTCGCCCGAGCGCGAGAACCCCGGCCCCCATGCGCCACCTGTGCGTTCCATTCCACGCCTGCTGGCCGCGACAGACCCCGCATCGCTCCGCCACGCCTTGGGTTTTTGGCGGCATTTGGTGGATCAGGTGGAGGTGGTGGCATCCCCCGAGGTCGCGGAATGCGCCAAGCTTTTGGAAAACACCTATCGGTTGGTGAATATCGCGCTGATCGATGAACTCCACGCTGCCTTCACCGCGCTAGGCGTCCCAACCCGCGATGTCGTGGCGGCAGCGGCAACCAAGCCCTTTGGCTTTGCGCCGTTTTGGCCCGGGCTTGGCGCGGGCGGGCATTGCATTCCGGTGGACCCGGCCTTTTTGCAAATGGAAGCGGCGCGCGTCGGTGCGCCTTCTGCATTGCTGGCTAAGGCGCTTGCGCGCAATCGTGGCAGGGCTGGGCGCGTATTGGCCGCGATCCGCGCGCGGCTTGGCGATGATCTTACAGGCAAGCGCGTGCTGGTTGCAGGCGTTACCTACAAAGCTGATGTCGCGGATTTACGCGCTGCCGCATCGCTTCGGTTATTGCGCCGCCTTGCTGATCTTGGCGCTGATATCGCCTGGCACGATCCGCTGATCAGCAAGCTGCCGGTGGCGCTGCCACGCAGCGCGGCTTGCACAATGCCAGATGGCGCGCGCCCCGATGCGCTGGTGCTCGGCACGCCGCATCGCGCTTTCGATCTTGCAGCGATGACGCGCGCCGCGCCTTTGGTGTTTGACCCCTTCGGCATTCTGCCGCCGGGGCTAAATGTCATCGTCGTCTGAAGTCAGGCGCCGCCTTTCCATTCCGCCGGCGGCACGCTGCCCACCTGATCGGCGATACGCCCGTAATGTTCCGGGCGGCGATGGCGCGCGAAATCGAAAATCGTCTTGCGGCCCAATTCGCATTTGCCGAGATCGGCTTCGGCCACAATCAACTCATCATCCCAGCTTGTTGCCTGGGCCATGATCTCGCCTTGCGGGTTCACAATGATGGAATGGCCGAAAAGCTCATGCCCATCTTCCGTGCCGGCCTTGGCGGTGGCGATCGCGAAGCAGGAATTCTGATAGCACCCCGACTGAATGGAAAGATGGCTGTGGAATACGCGCAGATGAGGCGCCTCAAAGCCACGATTTTCCATATTTAGTGACGGCGTATTGTAGCCGAGCATCACCAATTCCACCTGCTGCAACCCCATCACGCGCCAGGCTTCCGGCCAGCGACGGTCATTGCAGATCATCATGCCAAGATTGACGGGCTGGCCCGCAACGGGTGCGCGGATCACCGGAAAGCCAAGATCACCCGGCTCAAAATAGCGCTTTTCCAGATGCTGCACATGACGGATTGGATCGAATTCCTTATGACCAGGCAAATGCACCTTGCGGTATTTCAGCACAATCTCGCCTGAGGGCAGCACGAAGACCGCGGTATTGAAGCGCCTGCCTTCCGGCGTTTTCTCGGCATAGCCAAGGTGAAAGGCGATGCCGTATTTACGCGCGGCTTCAAACAGCGGCGCGGTTTCATTGGAAGGAAGTGCCGCTTCATACCAATGATCAGCATTGGCGAGGTCTTCTTCATACCAGCGCGGGAAGAAAGTGGTCAGCGCCAATTCGGGAAATACCACAACCTGCGCACCGCGCTGATGCGCCTTTTCCAACAGGCGGATCATGCGCCCCACGGCGACATCGCGGCCTTCGGCCTTTTGGATCGGGCCAAGCTGGGCTGCGGCCAGAACAAGGGAACGGGTCATGCGCGTATCCTTCGCTTGCACATACATATAAGTGTGGCTCTGCCCGGCTGATCAGGGCGGTGGGACGGCGCCCACCTGGTCAATCATGGCGCGATACCATTGCGGGCGGCGATGGGCGGCGAAGTTGAACATCTTCTCCTTGCCTTGGCGGCAGGCATCGAAATCCACATCAGCCACGATGATCTCATCACCCAGCGTTTTGGCTTCCGCCACCACGCGGCCATTCGGGTCCACAATCACTGAACCGCCAATCAGCCCTGATCCATCCTCAACGCCGGCCTTGGCAACTGAAATCGCCCAGGTTGCGTTCATATAGGCATTGCCCTGCACGGCGAGTGTCGAATGGAAGGTCCGCAGCGATTGGTCTTCGCTATCGCCACCCATCGGATCATAAGCGGCGGAGTTATAGCCAATCAGCATCAATTCGATGCCCTGCAAGCCGTAGCAGCGCCAGCCTTCCGGCCAGCGGCGATCATTGCAGATCAACATGCCAAGCACGGGCCGGCCCCAGGCTTCGGGGCCGCGAAAGGCGGGAAAGCCAAGATCACCATATTCGAAATAGCGCTTTTCCAATTGCTGGAAGCGATCACCCTCACGCGGTTCCACCGTGCCGGGCAGATGGATTTTGCGGTATTTGCCAAGCACGGCGCCATCCGGCCCGACGGTGATCGCGGTATTGTAGCGCTTGCCGTAGGGCGTGAGTTCCGCATAGCCAAGATAGAACCCAACGCCGAGCGCGCGCGCGCGATCAAACAATGGCTGCACGCGCGGATTGGGCATTTCGCGTTCAAAATAACTGTCCAGTTCGGCTTGGTCAGTGAAAAGCCAGCGCGGGAAGAAGGTGGTCAGCGGCAATTCCGGAAACACCACCATCTTGGCGCCGGCGGCGGCAGCCTGTTCCAGCAGCGCGATCATGCGGGCCAGGATCGCCTCTCGGCTATCGGCTTTTTGGTTGGGGCCCATTTGGGCGCCGGCAAGGCGCAGGGTGCGGGTCATTGTTCAAGCTCCGGACGAATAGCCTCAACCACCGGGCGATAGCGCACGGTCTCGGCGGCGATGAAAGCGGCGGCGCTGGCAGGCGTGCCGGGGGCGGATGCGGCGATGCCGGATGCGGCAAGGCTGGCGCGGAAGGCAGGATCGGCGAGTGCGGCATTGGTCGCAGCCGAAAGCCGTTCCAGGATCGGCGCGGGCAGGGCAGGGGGTGCGAAGACCGCATGCCACAGCACGGCTTCAAAGCTTGGCAGTCCGAGCGCTTCAGCAACCGTCGGCACATCCGGCGCGGCTTCAAGCCGGCGCGGGGTCGCTACCGCCAACATGCGCGCGCGCCCACCCTGATGCAGCGGCAAGCCGCCGCCGAAGGTATTGACCGCGAGCGCTAGCGTGCCGCCCACCAGATCATTCATCGCCGGCGCCGCGCCGCGATAGGGCACATGCGTGATAGTAACGCCGCCCGCTTGCTGCTTCAGCAATTCGGTCGCGAGATGCATGATGGTGCCGCTGCCTGGTGAACCATAAGAAAGCGGCGGATTGGCCGCGCGTGCTGCCGCCAAAAATTCGCGCAAAGTTGCGGGACGGGATGGATGCGCCAACCAGCAAAGCGGCCCACCACCCAATTCCGCAATCGTCGTAAAATCCCGCACCACATCAAATTGCGGCTGACGCGTCACCAGCGGATAAAGAGCGTGTGTCGAAGCCGTACCAAATAATATCGTATACCCATCGGCACGCGCGCGAGAGACTTCAAGCGATCCAATCGCACCACCGGCGCCGCCGCGATTTTCCGTTACCACCGGCTGGCCCAATTCGCGCCCCAGCCTTTCGGCATAAAGCCGCGCATAAACGTCGGTGGGCCCACCGGCGGGGAAGGGGATGATCATGCGGATCGGGCGCGCAGGATAGGCTTCCTGCGCGCGCACGCCACGCGTGATCAGCGCCGCGCCAGCGCCCATCAGCGCAGCGCGGCGACCGGTCTTAAAGGGCGGCATCACGCCAATTCTCAACCGCCGCATCGGGGTGAGACGCCAGACCGGCGGCCTTGATGCCCTCGCAAGCCGCGTGTTCATCACGGTCTGAGGCATCCCCGCTGACGCCAACGGCACCAATCACGGCGCCGGCAGCATTCAGGATCAGTACGCCGCCCGGCACTGGCACGAAGCTGCCATCGGAAGCGGCGGCCACGGCGGCTTGAAAGGCAATGCGTTCCTTCAAGCGGTCACGCACAATGCGGCTGCCAATGCCCATGCCGAGTGCGGCATAGGCTTTGCCGCGCGCAATCTCGGCACGCAGAATGCCAGAGCCATCTTCGCGCTTTTGCACCACAACATGCCCGCCCGCATCCAGCACCACCACGGTCAGCGGCAGCATGCCCGCCGCGCGGCCAGTGGCCAGCGTGACATCGGCAATCTTATCGGCAGTGGCAAGCGGCAAATCCACCGCCAGATGCTTCACGTAATAATCCTTGGAACTCATCGCGTTTCTCCCTGCGAAAGTGAAAGCCCTTCCATGGGCCGAGCAATCCCCGGCGGCAAGATAGGCCTTAGTAAAACAAATCCTTAAAATCCTGCCGCGTGCCGCCAAACAGCCGCCAGGTGGCGATGGCGCCGATGCAAAGCCCAATCCCGGCGGCAATGGCCGGCACGGGATCTGGTATGCCGCCCGCGCCGGTTACGGCGGCATTCAGCATCCCCAGCACAACGCCTACGGTGCCAGCAATCATCGCCTGCACCATGCCTGGCTTACGCCGCGGTGGCGGTGCTGCGGGCTTGGAAGGGCGCGGTGGACGCTTGATCCAATGCCCTTCCGGGCGCTGCTTTTCCTTATTCCCCGACATAGGTTTCCCTGTGCTGACGCGGCACGAAGCGCCCGGCGCCGGGCTTGGCCAGCACTTGCTTGCCATCCCAAATCTGCTGCCCGCGCAGCCAGGTGGCGGCGACGCGCCCCTTCACCTTCATGCCATCATAGGGCGACCATTTGGCATCTTCCTGGTCCTGGATGTCGCGCGCATCAAAGGTGAAATCGCCTTCTTCCATCACCAGCAAATCGGCATCCGCGCCAACCCTCAGCGCGCCCTTTTTCGGATAAAGCCCATGGAAGCGCGCGGGGCGTTCGGCGCAGTAAAGTGCCATCAGGCTTGGCGAAAGCCCGCGCTGCTTCAATAGCGAGAACATCACGGGCGCGAAGCTTTGCATGCCCGTCAGCCCCGCACCCACGGTGAAGATATCGCCCGTATAGGTCTTGCGGTCGCGCGGCCATGGCGCGTGATCGGTGGAGACATAGGCGATCTGCCCCTTGGCAAAGGCGCCCCACATGCGTTCCACCTCATCCGCTGTGCGGAAGGGCGGGTTGCATTTGCCGAAGCCTTCAAGCCGGATGATGTCTTCTTCCGTCATGCAAAGATATTGCAGGCAGGCTTCGCCGGATGCCTTGCCGCCCATGCGGCGGAACACTTCGGCGATTTCAAAACCGCGCGCGAGCGATGAATGGGCAATATGCACATGCGCGCCGGTTTCAAGCCCGATTTCGAAAATCTCCAGATCTGCCATGGTTTCACAAAGCGGCGGGCGCGTGCGGCAATGCCAAATGGGCTGGGTATTGCCGGCGGCCTTGGCTTCTTCCGTCAGGCGAACAACGATTTCCTGATCTTCATTATGCACGGCAACCATCAGCCCGGTTTTGGCGATTTCACGAAAGGCCGCGACCATGGTTGGGTGGTCAATGCGCGGGAAGCGTACCGGGTCATATTCATAAGTGGAAAGCTTGAAGGAACAGACTCCGGCTTCCGCGAGCCCGGCAATGGCATCGACACCGCCCGATTTCAGAATGGTGCCGTAAAGCGCCATATCCACATGGGATAGCCGGTTCACATACTCGATTTTTTCTTGGAGGATGCCAGCATCTGTCACCGGGCGCGGCACGTCATAGGGCATGTCAACGCAAGTGGTGACCCCGCCTGCGGCAGCGCTTTTGGACGCCCCTTCAATCCCCGGCCACCCGCGTGAGGATGAGGTATGCATATGCCCATCCACCAGCCCCGGCATAATGAGCTTGCTGCCGTAATCTTCAACCGATGTCGCAACGGGGGAAGGGCCCTCGCCAATGCCGGCAATCACTTCACCCCGTGTCGCGATCCAGCCATTGGGCAGAATGCGATCAGGCAGCACAAGCGTGCCGCGAATGACACGATCAAAAGGGGTGGTGGCGGGCATGGGATACTCCTGCGAAAATAATGTCTGCTTCAGATTTGCGGTTAGGCACAGATGGGCGGGATACCTTATTCGGCGGCCGCGCCGCACCAGCCCATAATGGTGCCGGCGGCTACCTTGATGGCGCGGATGTAATCATCAACATCCACCCATTCATCATGCCGGCCATTCTGGCTAAGGTCGCCACCCAGCGGGCCGAAACCCACGGTTGGAATCCCCTTTTGCGTCATTGGTACGCGAATATCGGATGCGGTGTGCATGGCATTGACGAAGGGTGCCTTGCCCGTCACGTCATGCACTGAAGCACTGACTGCAGCAAATAGTGGATGCGCTGCCGGAACTTCGGCCCCCGTGACGCCGGAAAGCCATTCCAGCTTTGGCGGATGGGCGGCAAGCCAAGGGTCGACGGCGGCGGCCGCTGCAATGGCCGCAGCAATTTCTGCTTGCACGGCTTCCATCGCCTCATCCGGGGGGAAGGAAACCGCGCCACCCATCACGCATTCTATGGGCATGCGGCCATAACGGCCTTCCGTGCCGCAACGCATGGTGGAAATCAGGATATTGGTGGAACGCCCGACCACTTCGGCAATACGCGCATGATGCACGCGCTTACCGCGTTCCGCATCTAGCGCGGCCAAGGCAGCCTTGATCAGGATCGCCTTATCCAAAGCGCTCACGGCCAGATGCGCGAAGCTGGTATGGCCAGGTTCGGTGGTTTCCGGCTCCCGCCCTGCTACGGTGATGCTGAAATAAAGCTGGCCGCTGCAAATGGCTTTCACTTCCTGCATGCCCTGGCCGGATTCTGCCGGGTGCACATAAACCGCCGCATCCGCGCCATAGCCATGATGCAGCGCCGCCGCCACGCCGCGCGCATGGCGCTTGGATGGCGTGCTGGTTACCAACACATCGCCTGCGGGCCGAAGCCCCGCTTCTTTAAGTGCTTGCAACGCCTCTACCATGATGGCGACGCCGGAAAGATCATCGGAAACGCCCCAGCCATAAAGCCGGCCCGCTTCGATTTCGCCCGCGAAGGGGTCATGCTTCCAGCGTTCCAGCCCCGTAATGGGCTCGCCATCGGGATGGGCGAAGAAAATCAGGCTACGCCCGCCGCCGCTGCCCGGCAGCCGCGCAATGATGCTGGCGCGTTCTTCCTTATCCATGGCGGCGGCGGCCGCGAATTCATGGCGCATAGGCACTTCGGTTGGTGCATAGCGGAGCGAGTCCACAACGCAGCCAAGCCCGCGCAGCGCATCGGCAACATGCGCCTGGACCTCGGCTTCGCCCTTGGGTTGCAGGGCAATCAACTCCCGCAGGAAGGTGATGCTGGCATCGCGGCGCGCTTCTGCCGCCGCTTCAATGGCCTGGGGCGCGCTCATTCGGGCTTCAACCCGGCGGCATTGACCAATTCGCGCCATTTTGTTCTTTCGGATCGCATCAGCGCGGCGAATTCGGCTGGCGAGGATGGGAAGGGAACATTGCCATTGGCGGAGAGGCGTTGCACCAGCCCGGCATCCTTCAGCCCATCATTAATCGCTTGGTTCATGCGCGCCACGATCTCGGCCGGTATGCCAGCCGGCCCCATCACGGCGGAAAAAGACGGCAAATTGTAATTCGCCACGCCCTGTTCCTGCACGGTTGGCATTTCGGGTGCGAGCGGCCAGCGTTCATGATGCGTCACGCCAAGGGCGCGCACCTGCCCCGCGCGAATGGCGCCAATCACGCCCGAGAAACTATCGAACACAATCTGGATATTGCCGCCGATCAGATCGGCCAGCGCCGGTGCCGCGCCGCGATAAGGCACATGGGTCAATTCAGTGCCGGTGCGCAGCATGAACAGAACGCCCAGCATATGATTGGCCCCACCTGCGCCAGCGGAGCCGTAATTGAGCTTGCCCGGATTGGCCTTCGCATAGGCAATCAGTTCCTGGATATTGCGAATGGGCAGGCTGGGATGCACGCAAACCACTGCCGTGCCGGTGGCGAAGGTGGCGATGGCGGTGAAATCATCCGTGCCTTCATAGCCCGGCGTTCGAAACAATAACGGCGCGCCCAAATGCGATGAGGGACTTGCCATCATGATCGTATAACCATCGGGCGGGGATTGCGCGACGAAGGCTGTGCCGATGGTGCCGCCAGCGCCGCTCCGATTATCCACGACCACGGGCTGACCAAGCGCTTGTTGCAGCACTTCGGCCTGCAGGCGCCCGGAGATATCGCTGGCGCCACCGGGCGGGTAGGGCACCACAAGGCGTATCGGCCGATTGGGCCAGGCGCTGCCCTGCGCCCTGGCCTGCCTGATAGCTGGTGCAGCGACCAAAGCCGCCGCGGCGAGCATGCTGTTCCGGCGTGAGATCATCGCCAGCCCCTTTCCCGGTTTTACTGGCCTAAAGGATAGAGGACACCCCAAGCCCTGACCAGCGCCTTGCGCCGCATGGTCTTGATTGCGGCGCGCCTCGGCATAAGGATCAGCCATGGCCAATGACCTTGCCGCGCGGCTCCGCGCCCGCCTTGACCCCACCCGCCCTGCGCTTGCCATGGCAGCGCATAATGCGATTTCAGCGAAGCTTGCCGCCGAAGCCGGCTTTGATGCCATTTGGGGCAGCGGTTTTGAGCTTTCCGCGGCCCATGCCGTGCCGGATGCCAGCATTCTGTCCTGGGATACGCATCTGGCCGCCATGCGCGCGATGGTGGAAGTGCAGGCCGCGCCTGTGATTGCCGATATTGATACCGGGCAGGGCAATGCGGTGAATGTCGCCTATCTGGTGCCGCGCTATGCCGCCGCCGGCGTTGCGGCGGTGGTGATGGAAGACAAGACCTTCCCGAAAGACAGCAGCCTCCGCCCCGGTGGCCGGCAGGAACTGGTCCCCATCGCGGAATTTCAGGGCAAGATCGAAGCCGCGCGCATCGCCGCCGGCCCGCTGGTGATTGCGCGCACCGAAGCGCTGATTGCTGGCTTGGGGCAGGATGAGGCGATCAAGCGCGGCGAAGCCTATGCGGAAGCAGGCGCCGATGCGGTGCTGATCCATAGCAAGCAGAAAACGCCCGATGAGATTCTGGCCTTTTGCCGCGCCTGGTCTGGCCGCGTGCCGCTGGTGCTGGTGCCCACTTCCTATCCGCAGCTTTCCTTTGCGGATGTCGCGGCACTCGGCAAGGTGGGGCTGATCATTTGCGGCAATCACGCCATCCGCGCTGCTGTTGCCGCCATGCGCCGCTGCTTCGCGCGCATCATCGCCGATGGTGGCATCGCGGGGGTGGAGGGTTCCATCGCCAGTGTTGCCGATATCTTCGCGCTACAGGGCGATGGCGCGATGCGGGAGATTGAGAAACGCTATTTGCGCTGAGGCTTGGGCGGAAATTGCGTATCGGCGATTTCCAAAGCGAGCTTCGTCGCCTCATTTTCGCGTTCCGCATTCCAGGCCAGCGCCACGCCAACGCCGCGAATGGGGCCGGCGAGGATGCGAAAAGCAACCCCCGGCGGGTTGAGCCGCGCCATGCCTTCCGAGACCAACGCCACACCCAAGCCCGCCGCGACGAACCCAAGCTGCGCCATGGCCGAGCCCACTTCGCGCACTACGCGCGGCGTGAAGCCCGCCGCGTGGCAGGCCGCGGTCATGGCATCGGAATAGGCTGGGCTGATCCCACGCGGCAGCATCAGCATGGGCGCTTCGGCGAGTGCGGCCAGCGGCAAGGGATCAGGCCCAGTGAGAATCGGATGCCCTTCCGGCAGTGCGGCAGCGAGCCTGTCTTCCCCCAAAGGCCTGAGTTTGATCGGCGCGCGGTCACGGTCTGAACGGAGCAAAGCGAGGTCAACCTCGCCCCGCCTGAGCGCTTCCAAAGCTTCCGCCGTATCCATCTCCCGCACGCCAATCGCAGCTTCTGGCCGTGCCGCCTGCATGGCACGCACAATCGGCGGCAGGTAATCGAATAGCGCCGAGGTGACGCAGGCGATCGAAACCGGCGCGTGATGGCCCATGCGCAATTCGCGCGCGAGACTCTCAAGATCCGCCGCATTGCCGGCGACACGCCGCGCCAGTGGCAGCAGCGCCTCACCCTCCCGCGTCGGGCGCGCACCCTTGCCGCTGCGTTCCAGCAGCTTCACGCCAAGTTCCTTTTCCAGCAACTGAATTTGTGCCGTCAGCGGTGGTTGTGAGACGCCAAGACGCGCGGCGGCGCGGCCGAAATGACCTTCTTCGGCCACGGCCAGAAAATGCCCCAGGCGGCGGATCAGGCGAAAATCCATTTCTTGTCCAATATGGTTCCGCCCATACGGAAAACCTATCAGCGCGCCACGTCAATTGGATTGGACGATGGCGCGCAATGGGCGCACAAGGCTTCCAGTCAGGCAAGCCGCCAGCAACAAAGGGAGAATGCCCCACATGAAACTGCACCCAGTTAAGGTTCACCCATCCAAGGCGCTATTGAAGCGCGAAGACCAACTGGCCTGGAAAATGGCCGGGGTCGCCGTGGATAAGGTCGCGGTCGAAAAGCCCGTGCAGGAGATGATCATCAACCGGATCATCGACAACGCCTCGGTCGCTATCGCTGCCATTAATCGCCGCCCGGTGGTCTCAGCGCGCGGCATGGCGCTTGGCCATGCGAAGAAGGCGGGCGGCGCGCAGGTATTTGGCGTGAAATCCGCCACCACGGTTTCCCCGGAATGGGCGGCTTGGGCCAATGGCACAGCCGTGCGTGAACTCGACATGCACGACACTTTCCTTGCCGCTGACTATTCCCACCCTGGCGACAATATCCCGCCAGTGCTGGCGGTGGCGCAGGCCATGGGGAAATCCGGGCGCGATCTGATCCGTGGCCTGGCGACCGGCTATGAACTGCATATTGATCTGGTGCGCGCGATTTGCCTGCATGAACATAAGGTGGACCACATCGCCCATCTCTGCCCCGCTGCCGCAGCGGGCATTGGCACGCTGCTCGGCCTGAAGCAGGAAGTGGTCTTTCAATCCATCCAGCAGGCTTTGCATACGTCGGTGTCTTTCCGCCAATCGCGCAAGGGCGAGATTTCATCCTGGAAGGCCTATGCCCCCGCCCATGCCGGCAAGCTGGCAGTGGAAGCGGTGGATCGCTGCATGCGCGGTGAAGGCGCGCCTTCACCGATTTATGAGGGCGAAGACAGCGTGATTGCCTGGGTGCTGGCTGGGCGTTCCAACCGCAAGGATGTCTATGGCCCGGTCTATTACGAAGTGCCGCTGCCGGAAGCGGGCGAACCCAAGCGCTCGATCCTGGACTCCTACACCAAGGAACATTCGGCGGAATACCAGTCCCAGGCGTTGATTGACCTGGCCTTCCGCATGCGGGAGCAGATTGCGGATATGGACGCGATTGAGAAGATCACCATCCATACCAGCCATCACACCCATTACGTGATCGGCACCGGGGCGAATGACCCGCAGAAGATGGACCCGAAGGCGAGCCGTGAGACGCTGGACCATTCCATCATGTATATCTTCGCCGTCGCGCTGCAGGATGGCCGTTGGCACCATGTGGATAGCTACGCGCCGAAGCGGGCGGGCCGGGCTGATACCGTCAGGCTTTGGCACAAGGTCGAAACCCGTGAAGATGCGGACTGGACCCGCAAATACCATTCCCGCGACCCCAATGAGCTTTCCTTCGGCGGGCGCGTGGAAATCCTGTTCAAGGATGGCTCGAAGCTTGTCGATGAGCTTGGTGTGGCCAATGCCCACCCGAATGGCGCCAAGCCCTTTGGTCGGGCGGATTACATCCGCAAGTTCAAGACCATCACCGATGGCATCATCTCGGCCCGAGAGTCCAACCGCTTCCTGGAAGTGGTGCAGGATTTGGCGAAGCTGAAGGCGGGCGAACTGAGTGCGCTGAATGTGGCGCTGCCCGCTGGCGGCCTGCTGGACAGCAAGCCCGGCATCTTCTGAACTGGTGATTGAGGAAGGCAGGGTCAGCGCCACAGGCGCTGACCCGAAGCCATAAAGCAAGGGACGAAACCCGATGAATGAAACCACGAAACCGGAAATCTATAAGGGCCTGGTCGGCGTCTATGCCGATGTCTCCGCCGTCTCCAAGGTGATGCCGGAGACGAATAGCCTGACCTATCGCGGCTATGCGGTGCAGGATTTGGCCGAGAATTGCAGCTTTGAGGAAGTGGCCTATCTGCTGTGGGAAG
>CAIMVB010000073.1 GCA_903844785.1 uncultured Rhodospirillales bacterium
CTGAATGATCTGCGCCACGTGATCTATAAGCCCGCCGATGCGCCCTGGCGGCGCGCGCGCAAAAACCTTGGCCTGATGCTGCGCGAAGGCTTGCTCAAGGAAAACATTGATGGTGAGGCGCTGGAATGGGCCTATAAGCGCATCCTGGCGCGGCCGGAACATCGCCGCATTCTGATGGTGATTTCAGATGGCGCGCCGGTGGATGACAGCACGCTTTCGGTCAATCCCGGCAATTACCTGGAACGGCATTTGCGCAAGGTGATTGGCGAGATTGAAGGCCGCGGCGCGGTGGAATTGGTTGCCATCGGCATCGGCCATGATGTGACGCGCTATTACCGCCGCGCTGTGACGATTGTGGATGCCGAGGAATTGGGCGGCACCATGATGAAGAAACTCGCCGAATTGTTTGATGAGGATGCGGCGGAAGCCTGGCAGCGCAGCGCTTCGGAACGTTCGTCTCTGGTGGCCTGACACAGCAAGGCGATATGGCGCTGGAACCAAGTGTTTCGCGCCGCGCCCTGCTGGCCGCGCTACTTGCCACCAGCACGAAATCTTCCAGGGCACAAAATACGGCGCAGCCTTTTGCGCTGCCCGATATTCCCGGCCCGCTCCGTCCCCTAGGCGGGCTTGTCATCGCGCCAGAGGCATTGGGCGGCGGCGGTTTTTCCGGGGCGCATCTGGCGCCCGACCTGACCCTCACCCTGATCAGTGATCGCGGCCATTGGGCCGAAGCGCGGTTGCTGCTGGATGGCCTGACGCCTGTGGGCCTCGCCCCTCTCCGCCACGGGCCTTTGCGGGATGAAGCGGGCAAGCCTTTGCCACGCGGTTTCGCCGCCGATGCCGAGGCATTGGCGCGCCGGCCCGATGGCACCTGGCTGGTCGCTTTTGAACGCCGCCACCGCATCCGCGCTTACCGCCAGCTGGATGGACCGGGCCTTTATGTCGCGGCACCGCCGGGGCTGAGGAATGCGCCATCCAATGGCGGGCTGGAAAGCCTGGCCGTGCTGCCCGATGGCCGGCTTTTCACCATTGCCGAGACCTTCACGCCGCCTGAGCGCCCCGATCTGCGCCATGCCTGGCTTGGCCAGCCCAGCGCCTGGATGCCGCTTTACTGGCAGCCCTCGCCTGGCTTTCACCCAACCGATGCCGCCATCCTGCCCGATGGCAGCGCGCTGGTGCTGGAACGCCGCTTCAGCCTGCTGGGCGGTTTTGCGGCAAAGCTGATGCGCACCGCGCCCGATGCGTTGCGCACCGCACGCGAAGGCGCGGTGCTGTCTGGTGAAGTGATTCTAACCCTGAATGACGCGCCGCTGCCTGCGGAGAATTGGGAGGGCATTGCCGTTGCGCGTTATGGCGATGAAACCCTGGTGGCGCTTATTTCGGATGACAATGAAAGCATCTTGCAGCGCAGCCTTTTGCTGCTGTTTGCGCTGCGTGGGTGAAAAACAAAACCGGCCGGATGCTGCCACCCGGCCGGTTTTTTCATTCAATTCGGAAGCCTGCGGGTTTAGCCCGGCCGCTTCCACCAGCCCTGCCGCTTGGGCCGCGCCACTTCGGCCCCATCGCCCAGCACCACCGGCTGAATAGCCGGCCCGATCACCGGTTCTGCCTTTTCAGGTGCCGGCTCAGGCGCGGGCGCCGGGGCGGGTTCGGCGGCGGCGGGCGGTGCTTCAACCACCGGGGCTTCCGGCGGAGCAACCTCGGCAGCCGGCGCCGGGGCTTCCACCACCGCTTCCGCTACCACTACCGGCTGAGGCTCAGGCGCGGGCGCGGGTTCCGCGACAGGTTCCGGTGCCGGTGCGGCGGGCGCAATGCGCCGCGCAGTCGCGGCAGCGCGTTCCGCCGCTTCCTCGGCTGCTGCCATGGCAGCAAACACATCATCAATCTGCCCGGCGAAGGGGTCTGCCGGGGTCGGGCCGGTATAGCGCGGCGCGGGGGCTTCTTCGGCCAACTCCGGCGCGGCATCCTCAGCCCGGCGCTCACGCGGGCCATCCTCACGCCGGCGGCGGCCACCACGGCGGCCACGGCGGCGCGGGCGATCTTCACCCTCGGCGGCGCCTTCAGCGGTTTGGGCTTCTTCCTCACCAGCAGGCGCTGCGCCTTCCGGCATCTCGCCCGCTTCCGGCGCGGCTTCGGCACCTTCTTCGGCGTCGCCATCCGCATCATCCGCGCCACCCTCGGCGCCCTGCGGCCCACCTTCACGGCGGCCACCACGGCGGCGGCGACGACGACGACGGCGACGTTCACCTTCCTCAGCGGTTTCCTCACGCGCTTCGGCACGCGGGCTATCTGCTTCCTCTTCCTCAATCTCCGGCGCGATGTCTTCGACTTCCGGCGCGTAATCCATGCGCAGCGCAGAAGGCGCGGCACTTGGCGCCATGGGTTCAGCGGCGCGCAGGCGTTCAATGCGCAGCGCCGGGCCGCTCAATTTCTCATCCGGTTGGAACAGCACACTCATGCCAAAGCGCGCTTCAATTTCCGAAAGCCGGTCGCGCTTGCGGTTCAGCAGCCATAGCGCAACATCCATCGCCACATGCACGGCAATTTCGGCGGCGCGGCGCTTGGCACCTTCTTCTTCAACCGCGCGCAGCACTTGCAGCGCGCTGCTTTCCACCCCGCGCACTGTGCCACGGCCCAGGCAATGCGGACAGGTGATGAAGGTTTGTTCAGCGATGGAAGGCCGCAGGCGCTGGCGGCTCATTTCCAAAAGGCCGAAATGGCTAATGCGGCCCACCTGGATGCGCGCGCGATCATGGCGCAGCGCTTCCTTCATGCGCCGTTCCACCATGGCGTTATTCTTGTTCGACTCCATATCGATGAAGTCGATGACAATCAGCCCGGCCAGGTCGCGCAGGCGCAATTGGCGGGCGATTTCTTCCGCCGCTTCCATATTCGTGCGCAAGGCCGTGTCTTCGATATGCCTGTCGCGCGTGGCGCGGCCCGAATTCACGTCAATCGCGACCAGCGCTTCGGTCTGGTTGATCACCACGTAACCGCCGGAACGCAACTGCACCACGGGCGAATGCATCGCATCCAATTGCTGGTCCACGTGATGGCGCGCGAAAAGCGGCGTAGTATCGCGGTGCAGGCGCACCTTATTCGCGTGGGATGGCATCAGCATGCGCATGAATTCGCGCGCCTGCTGGAAGGCGCCATCGCCTTCCACCATCACCTCATCAATATCGCGGCCATAAACATCGCGGATGGACCGCTTGATCAAATCCGCTTCTTCGTAAATCAGCGCGGGCGCGGTGGAAGCCAGCGTCCTTTCGCGGATATTGTCCCAAAGCCGCAGCAGATATTCGCAATCGCGCTGGATTTCCGGCTTTGGTCGTTGCGCGCCGGCGGTGCGCACAATCAACGACATGCCCTGCGGCAATTGCAGATCATCCATCACTTCGCGCAGCCGCTTGCGATCCGCGGCTGAGGTGATTTTGCGTGAAACCCCACCACCGCGCGGGGAATTCGGCATCAGCACGGAAAAGCGCCCTGCGAGCGACATATAAGTCGTCAGCGCCGCGCCCTTGCCGCCGCGTTCTTCCTTCACAACCTGCACCAGAATAATCTGGCGGCGGCGGATCACTTCCTGGATCTTGTAGTGGCGCATGAAGCGCGGCGGGATGCGGCGTTCGCGACGTTCTTCTTCCGTCTCGGCAGGGCCTTCACCGCCAATAGTCTCGGGCGGGGCCTGGTCTTCCTCGGCGGGCAATTCCTCAACCCGGCCAAGATCAGCTTCGGCGGCTTCATCATTGGGTGCTTCGGGTTCGGCGCTGCGGCTTTCGCTGGCGATTTCAAGCGGCTGCGCAGCAGCGGGCGCGGCTTCGGCTTCCGCGGTGGGTGCCGATGCTTCTACAGGCGCGGCATCATCGGCTGCGTCAGCCAGCCCAGCATCACCCTGCGGCGCTTCGCCTTGGGCGTCTTCCCCTGGCTGCCAAGCATCATTGCTTTCGCCATTCCAGGCAGCGCGATCCATCGCACTTTCCGGTGGCAGGTCGGCCTCATCTTCTGCGCGGGCTTCTGCCTCCTGCATTTCCAGCAGGCGCTGCCGATCCGCCACGGGGATTTGGTAGTAATCCGGGTGGATTTCGCCAAAGGCCAGGAAGCCGTGGCGATTGCCACCATATTCCACAAAGGCCGCTTGCAGGCTGGGTTCTACCCGTACCACTTTGGCTAGGTAGATATTGCCCTTCAGTGCGCGGCGTTGCGCCGTTTCAAGATCAAATTCGTCGAGGCGATTGCCATCCATCACCACAACCCGGGTTTCCTCGGGGTGGGATGCATCTATCAGCATACGCTTGGTCATGGGGTGGAGTCTCCGCGCCGGGGCGGTGCCGCGGGCGCAAATGCGTGGCAAGGCCCGAACAAGGATCGAAAAGCAGCGTGGCGTGCATTGGCATGCGACGGCTAAACCCTCATTCGGTGGGACCGGCGCCTTTGTGGCGCAGCGGTCCCAGGGTGGGCGCACCTGGATCCTGCCCCGGGAACCCTTGGACCATCGTGGCAACGAAGGTCACAGGCGCAGGCGGGACGGCGGGCGCGACGGGGGCCATGGCCATAGGGCTTTGACTTTCGCGCGCCTCGGGCCGCGCCGGCGAGAAGGAAGGGCCGCTCCCCGGCGAAATCACAAAGCCAACGCCAAGGGCGTGGCTCCAGGCCGGGGGGCTGAACATCATGGGGCGCGATGCCCCTTGGGGGCTCCATGCGCCAGGCGATGCCGCCGGAATTCTCGCCCGCAGCGGATGCCGCCGGGGCAGGTCACCTTAGTCCCCTGCTGCCCTGGCCACAAGGGCAAGAAGGCGTGATTCGGATGACAGGGGTGGAAAGCGCCGGTATGAGGAGCAGGCGCTTGGATGCGATGGGGGAATTGGCGCGGGGATGTTGGTTGGGCGCCGGCATATTTTAGGGTTGAGCTTGGGGGCGCTGGGCAGTGCTCAGCCTGCCTTGGCCGCGTCTGTCGGCATGGCCGGCCTGACCACCGAAGGCCGCGCAGCGCGGCTTTCTCTGATGCTGGAAGGCCCGCTCTCCTGGCATTGGCGCGCCTTGGCTGCACCCCAGCGCTTGGTGCTTGCCCTGCCAAGCGTGGCTTGGCAGGGCCCGGCGCGGCTTGGCCCGGCGGGGCCGGTCTCCGCCGGGCGCTTTGATCCCGCCGCTGCCGAGTTGGTTCTGAACCTTGCCCGCCCCGCCTTGCCGCGCCGCCTGCCCGGACCGCCAGGTCGGCCTATGGTGGAAATCGCCCCTGCCAGTACTGAAGCCTTCGCCGCCGCCACACGCCGGGAAGGGCCGCTGGCGCAAGGCAGCGCGCCGGCCCTGCCGCTGGTGGTGATTGACCCCGGCCATGGCGGCCATGACCCAGGCGCCATTGGCCGGCGCGGCACGGAAGAAAAACGCCTGACCCTCACCGCCGCCCAGGCGTTGCGCCGCAAATTGCAGGAAGGCGGCAAATGCCGCGTGGTACTGACCCGCGAACGGGATGAATTCATTTCGCTTGCGGATCGCGTGGCCTTTGCCCGCACGCGGGAAGCCGCCTTGCTGATCTCGCTCCATGCCGATTCCGCCCCCGGCGCCAAGGGCGCCAGCGTCTATACCCTGGCTGAGACCGCGAGCGACCCGCTTTCCGAAGCGCTGGCGCGGCGCGAAAACAATGCGGATCTGGCCGGGGGGCTTAGCCTACCCTCCGTCCCGCCCGAGGTGCAGGCCATTCTGCTCAGCCTCATGCGCCAGGAAACCCGCGGCGATGCGGCCCGCTTCGCCGGCGCGGCGGTGCGGGAATTGACCCGCACGGTTGCCATCCTGCCCAAACCCCGGCGGGAAGCTGACTTTATTGTGCTGAAAGCGCCGGAAGTGCCCTCGGTGCTCGTGGAGATGGGCTTCCTCTCCGACCCGGGGGATGAGGCCGCGCTGCGCAAACCCGAACACCGCGCCCTTATAGCCGCCAGCCTGGCCCGCGCGGTGGAAGCATGGCTGACCTCCAGCCGCGCCATAGCTCATGGTTGAAAAACCCGCTCTTGTGATGTCGCTCTTTGCGCTGGAAACGTGTATCGGGCGTCAATCATGTCTTTTCCGGAATTGCGCGCCGTTGCACCGCTCGATCCCCAGCGCACCACGCCTGGGGCCGAACCGCCGCGCGCTGCACCACCACCCCAACCTAAGCGCCCCCAAAAGCGCCGGAGCTTTCGCTTGTTTCGCTGGTTCCTGAGCTTAACCGCAGCCGTGGCACTGGCCGGCGGCATGGCGGCCTATGGCGCCTATCAGCATTTCGCGCAGGATTTGCCGGATTACCGCTGGCTTGCGGAATATGAACCCCCGCAAATGAGCCGCATCTACGCCGCCGATAGCCGGCTGATGGCGGAATTGGCGCAGGAAAGGCGCATCTTCGTCCCGATCGAAGCCATCCCGCAGCGCGTCCAGCAGGCTTTCATCTCGGCCGAGGATCAGCGCTTCCGCGACCATACCGGCATAGACCCGTTAGGCATCATGCGCGCGCTGGTTCAGGCCGCCGAACAATATGGCAGCGGTCGGCGCATGAGTGGCGCTTCCACCATCACCCAGCAGGTCGCGAAGAATATGCTGGTCGGCGCGGACCGGTCCTTCGCGCGCAAGGCGCGGGAAGCGATTCTGGCGCTGCGCATCGAAAAGACACTCAGCAAGGACCGTATTCTTGAACTTTATTTGAATGAAATCTTCCTTGGTCAGCAGGCCTATGGCGTGGCCGCCGCCGCGCAGGTTTATTTCAACAAAAGCCTGGATGAATTGACCCTGGCCGAGACCGCCTATTTGGCCGTGCTGCCCAAGGCGCCGAATAATTACCACCCGATCCGCCGTGCGGAAGCCGCCAAGGCGCGGCGCGACTGGGTGATTGAACGCATGCTGGAAGACCGCGCCATTTCAGCGGGAGAAGCGCGCGCAGCACGGGCAGAAGCCCTGGTGGCGCGGCCCACGCGCCGGCCTGATCTATTGCAGGTGGGCCAGCATTATACGGAAGAAGTGCGGCGCGAATTGATCCAGCGCTTTGGCGCGGAACAAACCACCATGGGTGGGCTTGTTGTGCGCACCAGCCTTGAGCCCAATGTCCAGAGCGCCGCTGAACGCGCATTGCGTGATGGGTTGATGAATTACGACCGCAGGCGTGGTGGCTGGCGCGGTCCGGTGGCGCGTATTTCGGCCAATGCGACGGAATGGATGCCGGCGCTGGCCGATACACCGCGCCCGCCAGGTGCTTTGCCGGAATGGCGGCTTGCTGTTGTGTTGGAAGTGAAGCCGCAGGAAGCCCGGCTGGCCTGGCTGGAACGGCGTGATCCGCGTCGCCCGGCGGAACCGCAACAGGGCACGCTTTATCTGGAAGATTTGCGCCCCTGGGCGCGGCCCGTGCTGCCCGATGGGCGCCTGGGTGCCGAACCACGCCGCGTGGCCGATGTGCTGAACCCTGGTGATGTGGTGCTGGTGGAAAACCTGCCCGCCGAAGCGGCACAGCGCAATCGCCCCGCGCGCCCGGAACGCCTTGGCCTTAAACAAATTCCGCAGGTGGAAGGCGCAGTGGTGGCGCTGGACCCGCAAAGCGGGCGCGTGCTGGCCATGGTGGGCGGTTGGGCCTTGGAAAAATCCTGGTTCAATCGCGCCACACAAGCCCAGCGTCAGCCGGGGTCTTCCTTCAAGCCTTTTGTCTATATCGCCGCACTTGAAAAAGGCATTCCGCCCAATCAGGAAATCCCTGATGAGCCGATTGAGATAATGACGCCGCAGGGGCTGTGGAAGCCGCAAAACTATAACGCGAATACCTATAATGGTTGGGTGACCATGCGCAGCGCCATGGAACGCAGCCTTAATCTGGTGACCGTGCGCCTGGCGGATCATGTTGGCATGGCTTCGGTTTCCGATGCCGCGCGGCGCTTCGGCGTGATTGATAATATGCCGCGCTATTTGGCGATGTCTTTGGGTGCCGGTGAGACCACGGTGCTGCGCATGGCCGCGGCCTATGGCGCCTTTGCCAATGGCGGTTTTCGCGTGACACCAAACCTGATCGATTCAGTGCAGGACCGTCGCGGCCGTGTCATCTGGCGCGCCGATCAACGCGCTTGCGCCGCTTGCGCTTCTGGCGCGGAAGCGGGCCCGCCGCGCCTGGAAGCCGGCGAAAGGCCGCGCGCGACAGACCCGATTTCCGCCTATCAGATGGCAAGCATTCTGGAAGGCGTGGTGGCGCGCGGCACGGCGGCCAATGCCATCGGTTCCCGGCTGGGGCGGCCGGTTGCGGGCAAAACCGGCACCACGGATGATTTCAAGGACAATTGGTTCGTGGGTTTCACGCCTGATATCGTTGTCGCCGTTTGGATCGGCTTCGATGAACCCCGCAGCCTGGGCAATAATGAAACGGGCGGCAGCAATGCCGCGCCGGTCTTCCGCGAAGTGGTGGGCGCCGCGCTCACCGGCAGCCCGCCCGTGCCCTTCCGCCGCCCGCCAGGCATTACGCTGCTGCGCGTGGCCTCCGGCAATGGCAGCATCATGGAACCCTTCCGCCCGGGGACCGAAAACAGCGCGCAACGCTGGCGCGATGAATTCATCACTGAACGTAGCGATGGTTCCAGCGGCCCTGGCGCCAACCGCCTCGACAGAGACCTCGGCGGGCTCTATTAGCCCCTCATCATGCGCGCTGACGCCCTTTCCCTGCACGAGCAGATCACCGCTTCGGTGTCCCTGCTGAGGAGGCATCTTTGACTGGGATGCCTCTGTCCGTCGTCTCGAAGAACTGAATGCGCGGGTCGAAGACCCGACGCTTTGGAATAATGCTGACGAAGCGGGGCGCGTTATGCGCGAACGCGGGCGGCTTTCGGAACAGATTGATGGCGTGAAGCGCCTGGAACGCGATGTTGCCGATGCGCTTGGCCTGATTGAATTGGCCGAAGCGGAAGGCGATGCGGATACCGCCAATGCCGCTACGGCGGATTTGGTGCGTCTGGCCGCTGAAGCGAAGAAGCGCGAAATCGAAAGCCTGCTATCGGGCGAAGCCGATGCCAATGACGCCTTCCTGGAAGTCAATTCTGGCAGTGGTGGCACGGAAGCGCAGGATTGGGCGGAAATGCTGCTGCGCATGTATTCGCGCTGGGCGGAACAGCATGGCTATAAGGTAGTGCTGACCGAAGAAAGCCCAGGCGAACAGGCGGGGCTTAAATCAGCCACCATTCAGATTAGCGGTCCCAATGCCTATGGCTGGCTCAAGACCGAAAGCGGCGTGCATCGCCTGGTGCGCATCAGCCCCTTTGATTCCGCGGCGCGCCGGCATACCAGCTTTTCTTCGGTTTATGTCTTCCCGGTGGTGGATGATAAGATCGAAATCGAAATCAACCCGGCCGATCTGAAGACCGATACTTTCCGTGCCTCCGGCGCCGGCGGGCAGCACGTGAACAAGACCGAATCCGGCGTGCGCTTCACCCATATCCCGACCGGCATTGTGGTGGCTTCCACCCAGGATCGCAGCCAGCACCGCAACCGCGCCATTGCCATGGGCATGTTGAAGGCGCGCTTGTATGAATTGGAACTGCAAAAGCGCGAAGCCGTGACGGCCGCCACCGAAGCCGGCAAAACCGATATCGGCTGGGGCCACCAGATCCGGAGTTACGTCCTGCAGCCCTATCAGATGGTGAAAGACCTGCGGACTGGCGTTGAAAAGGGCAATCCGGCGGCGGTGCTGGATGGCGAACTGGATGATTTCCTGGCCGCATCGCTCGCTTCCCGCGTGGGTGCGACGCGCAGCGAGGCCAGCGCCAAGGCGCAATAACGGCTTGCGCTTTCACGGCGCGGCTGTTCCGGGTTAGGCTCCTGAGCCGTGCTTGCCTTCCTTGCCCTTTGCCTGCCGATTTTCGCGGTGGTGGCCTTTGGTTTCGCCGCGGCGAAGCAGAAATGGATGCCGGCCACCGCGATTGAGGCAGTGGGGATATTCAGCTTCAACGTCGCCTTGCCGGCCATGCTGTTCAAGCTGATGGCAGCCCAGCCTTTGCGCGAAAGCTTCGATGCCATCTACTTCGCCGGCTATCTGGGGGCGTGCATGGCCATTTTCGCCTCCGTAATGCTGATCGGTCGCCTCACGCGCGGGAATATCCGCATCGGCGCGGCCTTTGGTGCCGCCGCCGCCATGGGCAATGTCGGCTATCTGGCGCCACCGCTGATGCTGCCCATGCTGGGACCGCGCATCGCCGGGCCGGTTGCCATGGCGATTGTCGCGGAGGTTGCAGTCATCATCGCGCTGGGGTCCATGCTGATGGCGCCCGCCGCCAAGGGGGCCGGGTTGCAGGCGGTGATGGCGGGCTTGCGCGGGTTGGCGCGCAGCCCGGTGATCCTTTCTATCGCACTCGGCGCGCTGGCTGCCGGGATTGAAATGCCCATCCCCGCGCCGCTGGAGCGCTTCCTGTCCTTCCTTGGCAATGCAGCGGGGCCAGCTGCGCTTTTCGCGCTGGGGGGCACGCTGGCGCGGCTGAAGATTGATGGCCGGCTTTTCGCTGTGGCCTTTGGCATTACGGCGGCCAAGCTGTTCATCTACCCTGCCTTGGTTTGGTTCGTGCTGGGCACCTGGCTGGCGCTTGATCCGTTCTGGGTGATTTGCGGCGTGCTGCTGGCCGCCATGCCCACCGCGACCAATGCCTATCTGCTGGCGCAACGCCAGGGCGTGGGCGTTGAGGAAGCCTCCGCCGCCGTGCTGTTTACCACCATCATCGCCTCCATCGCCTTCCCCGCGACGGCGTGGCTGCTGGATGTGCCCGTGCCCTGA
>CAIMVB010000074.1 GCA_903844785.1 uncultured Rhodospirillales bacterium
GATATCGGGTGCCGACCCATGCACCGGTTCATACAGCGCATGACGCCGCCCAGAAGCATCCACGGCGCCCAGCGTGGCCGATGGCAGCATGCCAAGCGAACCAGTCAGCGCGGCGGCCAAATCAGACAGCACATCGCCAAACAAATTGGACCCCAGGATCACGTCAAACTGCTTGGGCCGAGAGCAAAGCTGCATGGCGCAATTATCGGCATACATGTGTTCAAGTTCGACATCGGGGAATTCGGCCTTGCCGATTTCACCAACCACGGCGCGCCATAGGCGGCCGGATTGCATAACATTCGCTTTTTCAACGCTGGTCACCTTATTGCGACGCTTGCGCGCCAGATCAAAGGCAATGCGCGCCACGCGGGCAATTTCATCTTCCGTATAGACTTCCGTATCAATGCCGGTGCGCTTGCCCTTGGCATCCGTATGAATGCCGCGCGGTTCACCGAAATAAATGCCGCCGGTGCTTTCACGCACAATCATCACATCAAGCCCGCGCACCAGATCAGCCTTCAGCGACGAAGCATCCACCAGCGCGTCAAGCACCACGGCGGGGCGCAGATTGGCGAAAAGGCCAAGATCCTTGCGCAGCCGCAGCACGCCCAATTCCGGGCGCTTATCGAAGGGCATGGAATCCCATTTCGGCCCGCCAACGGAGCCGAACAGCACGGCATCCGCGGACTTGGCGCGTTCCACTGTTTCATCCGAACAGGGCGTGCCCTGCGCATCCAGCGCCGCACCGCCCACCAGGCCTTCTTCGATATTGAAGGAGACATGGCGGCGGCGATCCATCCAATCCACCACGCGGCGCACTTCGCGCATCACTTCGGGGCCGATCCCGTCGCCGGGCAGGATAAGGAGCTTTTTGTTCGATGACATGATTTTGTCCTTCTGGCCCCGGCTTGGCGCCGGGGTGTGCGTCAATCAGGCGTAAAGCCACGGCTGGGCTGCGCGCTGACGGGCTTCAAAGCCATCAATGGCCGGCGCGTGCTGCATGGTTTGGCCGATATCATCCAGGCCATTCAGCATCAAATGGCGGCGCAGCGGGTCAATCTGGAAGGGAATTTCCTCGCCATTCGGGCGCACCACCACTTGGCGTTCCAGATCAACGCTGATGCGCGCATTACCGCCCATCTTCGCGTCTTCCATCAGCTTTTCGCAAATCTCGCGCGGCAGGCGCACCGGCAGCACGCCATTCTTGAAGCAGTTATTGTGGAAGATATCGGCAAAATCAGGTGCGATCACGCAGCGAATGCCAAAATCCAGCAGCGCCCAGGGCGCGTGTTCACGCGAAGAACCGCAGCCGAAATTCTCAAACGCAATCAGGACTTCCGCCTTGCGATAAGGTTCCTGATTAAGCACGAAATCCGGATTTTCAGTGCCATCTTCCTTGAAGCGGAAATTGGCAAACAGATTCTTCCCGAAGCCGAGACGGCTGATGGATTTCAAGAACCGCGCCGGGATGATCTGGTCCGTATCCACATTCGCCTTGGGCAAAGGTGCCGCGATACCGGTAAGCTTGGTGAAGGCTTGCATCTTACAGCGCTCCCTTCGGCTGATAATCACGCACATCGGCCAGATGGCCGGCCACCGCCGCCGCCGCCGCCATGGCGGGGCTCAGCAGATGGGTCCGCCCGCCGGGGCCCTGGCGCCCTTCGAAATTGCGGTTGGAAGTGCTGGCGCTGCGCTGACCAGGTGTAAGCTTGTCGGGGTTCATGCCAAGGCACATGGAACAACCC
>CAIMVB010000075.1 GCA_903844785.1 uncultured Rhodospirillales bacterium
ATAACGCCGCGCGGCTGGGCAAGTGCATCGCTCAACGCCTAAATTGTATGCAGTATTGTATACAATTTAGCTTTCAGGCTGCTTTTAGGCGCGGCACGCGAATTGCGGAAGCCAGTTCATGGACCTGCCTTCCCTTTCCTTCCAGCGCGCCGCGCTGCATGCCGCTTACCGCGCCGGGCTCACGCCCCAGGCGCTGATGGCTGAGGCGTTGCGGCGCCTGGAAGCCGCCGCCGATCCCGGCATTTTCCTTGATGTGACACCGCAAGCGGATGTGCAGGCGGCAATCACCGCCCTGCCTGGCTTTGACCCAAAAGCCTTCCCGCTTTGGGGCCTGCCGATGGCGGTGAAGGATAATATCGCCCTTGCCGGGCGGCCCATGACAGCCGCCTGCCCGGCTTTCAGCCATGTGCCTGAAGAAGATGCGGAAGTGGTGCGGCGCCTGCGCGCGGCGGGTGCCATTATCATTGGCAAGACCAATCTTGATCAATTCGCGACTGGGCTGGTTGGCGTGCGCACGCCCTATCCGGTGCCGCGCAATGCGGCCTCGCCAGATCACGTGCCGGGTGGGTCATCATCCGGTTCGGCGGTGGCGGTGGCGCGGGGAATTGTGACGCTGTCGCTTGGGACGGATACGGCAGGGTCTGGCCGTGTGCCGGCCGCGCTCAATGGTATTATCGGGCTGAAGCCATCGGTGGGGGCTGTGTCCACACGCGGCGTAGTGCCGGCCTGCCGCAGCCTTGATTGCGTTTCCGTCTTCGCGACCAGCCTTGAAGATGCCTGGGCCGGCTTCAGCGTTTTGGCGGGTGAGGATCGCGCTGATCCTTTCAGCCGGCCAATCACCTGGCAGGAACCGGGCGCGGCGCCAGCGCGCATTGCAATCCCGCGCGCGGCGGATCTGCATTTGGATGATGCCGCCGGGCGCGCGGCCTGGGCTTCGGCTTTGGCGTTTTTGCCGGGGGCGCAGGAAGCCGCGATTACGGAAATGCTGGATGCGGCCAAGCTGCTGTATGAAGGCCCATGGGTAGCCGAACGCGCTGCGGCTTTTGGTGATTTCGCGGCGACGCATCCCGGCGCGCTGCATCCGGTGACGCAAAAAATTATTGATGGCGCGAATGGCTTCAGCGCGGTGGATGCGTTCCGCGGCTTCTACAAAATGGCCGAATATCGCCGTGTGGCGGAGGATTTCTTCGCTGCCCAGGATGTGCTGGTCGTGCCATCCGTGCCCTGCTTCCCCACACTTGCGGCGCTGGCGGCTGATCCTTTCGGGCCTAATGCGCGGCTCGGCGTTTATACGAATTTCGTCAATCTGCTGGATTTGGCCGCACTCGCCGTGCCGGGGCCAGCGCGCCCGGATGGGCTGCCCGCAGGTGTGACGCTGATTGGCCCGCGCGGCAGTGATGCGGCGCTGATGGCATGCGCTGAAACATTCACCCGCCGCATGGCGGCAGCGGGAAAGGCCGCCCCATGATCGAAATTGTTGCCGTTGGCGCGCATCTTTCCGGCCTGCCGCTGAACCATGAATTGGTTTCCGAAGGTGGCGTGCTGCGCCGCGCAGTGCTGACCGAGCCCTGCTACCGGCTTTACGCACTGGCCGGTGGCCCGCCGCGCCGGCCTGGTCTGATCCGTGTGGCACCCGGCATGGGCGCCGCGATTGCGACCGAGGTTTGGGCGCTGCCCGATGATGGCTTTGGCCGCTTTGTGTCCCGCATTCCCGCGCCGCTTGGCATTGGCACTTTGCTTTTGGCCGATGGCAGCCGGCCCAAGGGATTTCTGGTGGAGCCCGAAGGTCTTTCGGGCGCCGAAGACATTACCCGTTTTGGTGGCTGGCGCGCCTTTCTCGCCAGCATCGCAACCCCCGCTTGAGGCTTCAACAAAGGAGAATTCATGATGCAACGTCGTCATCTTCTGGGTGCTATTGCGCTTGCGCCCCTCGCCGCCCCTTCCATTGCGCGGGCGCAAGCCGCACGCACGGTGAAAATGGGATCGCTCCGGCTGATCCATTCCATGACCCCGCATTTCTACCAGCGCTTCGCGCCGGCGGGGCTGAATATTGAAATCATCACATTCGATAGCCCGACCGA
>CAIMVB010000076.1 GCA_903844785.1 uncultured Rhodospirillales bacterium
GCTTGGATGCCGCCGAATACCAAGCCGCCAAAGCGCGTGATGGGCGCAAATTCGCGCGGCGGCGCCACGGGCACTGGCGCGGCCGCCAAGGCTGCGCGGTTGCGTTCCAAGACCGCGATGACATCGGGCGAGCCACCCTGCACCGGCACATCATCGCCCGCGCGCAGCACCAAAACGGCGCCGGCACTATCCATGATTTCCACCGCGGAAAGATCAATGGCGCTTGGTTTTTCAGCCAAGGCGCGCGTCATGGCTGGCCAAAGCGCGGCAGCGCCGGCGGCGTCCAGCCTGCCGGAAAGCAATAGCGTCTTGCCTTGCGGCGCGGCGCGCAATGTCAGGGCGGCTTCGGTCATGTCCTCAAGCCCAATGAAACTGCTTTGCAAGCGCGAAGCAAGCACTTCACGTATTTTCGTAATGTTCGGTGCAGCCTGCCATGCCCCTACCGCCATAGCGCATGGATCAGCACGGCGGCAGCGACCGAGACATTCAGGCTTTCGACCGCACCCGAACCTGGCAACGTCACCCGCGCCGCGCAGGCGGCAATGCTCTCCCGCCCCAACCCCGCTTCCTCATTGCCCAGAAGCAGCGCGAAGGGGCGCCCGTGCGGCAGGGCTTCCGGCACCACGCCATCCCGCGCGACCGCCGCCACCGTCAGCATATGCGGCGCCAAGGCCATGAGCAGCGCGGGCAGGGCAGGGGCCTCAAACAAAGTCAGCGCCTCCATCCCGCCCTCGGCGGTGCGAAAGGCGGCATCGGAAAGCCGCGCCTGGCGCTGATCGCCCGAAATCACCAGCGCCTTGCAGCCGAAAAACGCCGCGGAACGCGCAATGGCGCCCAGATTATGCGGATTGCCGATGCCATCCAGAATGGGCAGCACCGGCGCGGCCCAAAGAATCGGCGGTAGTGCGTTTGTGTCCAATAATGTCACGCCGCGCGGCGCTGCTACCGCGACAATGCCGCCATGATGCGTGGTGCCGGCGATGCGTTGCAATTCCTCGGGCGGCACTTCGCGATAGGGCAGGCGGCGCTTGGCAAGCATGGCGCAAAATGGGCCGGCTTCACGTTTCCGTGTTGGCGCATAGAAAAGCCGCAGCACATCGCCGGGGCGATGCGCGAAAAGTGCTGCCACTGCGGCGGGGCCGCAATGGCAATCAGGGGTGCGGGATTTGCTCACGCGGCTTACGTGGCCAAGGCGCGGATGGCAGCGATCAGCGCATCAGGCACTTCCAACCCATCCGCTGCTGCGCGGGTGCTTTGCGCTTCGCGCTTGGCGCCGGGCAGGCGCACGCCTTCATCGGCCAGCATGGCGGCAATCAGGGTTTCGATACGCGCTGCGAAGCCATCCGCGCCGGCCAGTGCGCCGGGGTCAATCACCAGTAGCGCCTGGCCAAGGCGCGGGCGGTTGCCCTCCTCCTGGAAGAAGCTATCGGCTTCAAAGCCGAACGCCGCACCGGTCAAAGCGCAGCAGAGCAATTCGACGATCAAGGCCAGCAAAGCGCCCTTGCTGCCGCCCATGGCGAGCATGGCGCCCGAGAGCGCGGCCTTGGGGTCAGTGGTGGGGCGACCTTCGGCGTCCAAAGCCCAGCCTTCCGGAATGGACCGGCCTTCCTTGGCGGCGACCATGATCTTGCCGCGCGCCACTTCAGACAGCGCCATATCAATCACCAAGGGCGGCGCGGCGCGGCGCGGAAAAGCAGCGGCAATCGGGTTGGTGCCCATCAGCGGCCGGCGCCCGCCCGGCACGGGCATGGCAGCCGGCGAATTGGTGAAGGCCAGCGCGACCAGCCCTTGTTCCGCCAGGCGACGCACCGGCAAACCCATGGCGCCGGAATGGTGGCTATTGGTCACACCCACAAAGGCAATGCCATGCCCGCGCGCGCGCCAAGCGGCTTCCTGTTCCGCCAAAGCGAGCGCGGCATAGGCCAAGCCGTGCCCGGCATCGATCAGCGCCGCGCCGCCGCGTTCATTGATGATGCGGGGTGTGGCCTTCCCATCCGCGCGCCCATTGCGGAGAAACGCCGCATATTGCGCGACGCGCGATAGCCCATGCCCCGCCTGCCCCGCCGCTTCGGCAGCAACCAGCGCGGCAGCAGTGCGCTTGGCCATCTCAGGCGCTGCGCCAGACGTCGCCAGCGCTGCGGTGACAAGTTGTTCAGCCTCAGTCAGGGAAAGTCGCATCAATCCGCCTTCAATTTCGCTTCCTGCACCAGCCTGGCCCAGCGGTCAGTCTCGGCACTGATATAGGCCGCGCTACGCGCCCTGTCCCAGGCTTCCACCGTAAAACCACCTTCGCGGGCGCGGCGCGATACCTCCGCATCGCGGATCGCGGCCAGGGTATCGGCTTCAAGCTTGGCCAGGATGGGCGCCGGCACCGCAGCATTGGTCATCATCGCGGTCCAATTCGTCATTTCAAGTTCGGGCGAGCCTGCTTCACGCACCGTTGGTACATCCGGCACCAGGGGATGGCGGGAAGCAGAGGTTATGGCAAGGGGCCTAAGCCGCCCGCCCTGAATCTGCGCAATGCATTCCGGCAGGTTGGAGACCATGAAATCCAGATTGCCCGCCGCCAGGTCGGTCACGGAAGGCGCACCGCCACGATAGGGCACATGGGTAATCCGGTCCCCTGCGCCAGAAACGCGGCGCACCAATTCCAGCCCCAAATGCGGGGGCGATCCATTGCCGGAAGACCCGGCATTCAAATTCCTCTCCCGCGCCTGGGTCAGCAGATCGGCCAGGCTGCGCGCTGGGTTGCGTTCGGCATTCACCACCACCACCAGGGGCAGCGATCCCAGCACGGAAATTGCTGTGAAATCCTGGCGGAAATTGAACGGCGCGGCGGGAAAGAGCGAAGCATTCACCGTATGCGTCATGGTGATGGCCAGCAGCGTATAGCCATCGGCCGGGCTTTTCGCCGCGGCATCGGCGCCGATCAGCGCATTACCGCCGGCGCGGTTTTCAATGATCACCGGCTTGGCCCAGATATCGGAAAGCTTTTGCGCCACTAGCCGCGCCATGATGTCGGTCAGCCCACCCGGCGGGAAAGGCACGATGTAGCGCACCGGGCGATCAGGGAAGGGGCTTTGGGCCTGTGCGCGCCCGATAAGGGCAGCGGCGGGCAGGGCGGATAGCAGCAGGCGGCGGGTTGGGCGCATGATTTCCTCCTGATTTTGGGCCAACTGCGCGGCCCTTACCCTGAAGCGTAGCCCAGGGCGCGGCGCTGCCCTATAGTTTTCTCATTCGAAGCATGATCCTGGGGATAAGCCGCGTGACGCCTGTCGAGAAAATCCGTGAATGGCATGAAGAACTGACCGCCTGGCGGCGCGATTTCCACGCCCATCCTGAATTGGGGTTTGAGGAAGTGCGGACCAGCGCGCTGGTGGCCGAACGCCTCGCTTCCTGGGGGATTGAGGTGCATCGCGGCATCGGCAAGACCGGCGTGGTGGGGGTGCTGCGGAACGGCAATGGGCAAGGCCGGCTAGGGATTCGCGCCGATATGGATGCGCTGCCCATGCCTGAAGCCAATGGCTTCGCGCATAAATCCGGCATTGAAGGCAAGATGCATGGCTGCGGGCATGATGGGCATACCACCATGCTGCTGGCGACCGCGCGCTATCTGGCGGAAACTCGCAATTTCGACGGCACGGTGCATTTCATTTTCCAGCCGGCGGAAGAAGGCCGCGGCGGTGCGCAAGCCATGCTGGAAGATGGGCTGTTTGAACGCTTCCCCTGCGATACCGTCTATGGGCTGCATAACCGCCCCGGCCTGCCGGTGGGGCAATTCGCCATTCGCCCCGGCCCGATCATGGCGGGCGCGCTATTTTTCGACATCACGATCCAGGGCAAGGGCGGCCATGGCGCGCGGCCCGAACAGACGATTGATCCCGTTGTCATCGGCGCGCAAATCGTGACCGCTTTGCAAAGTGTGGTGGCGCGCAATGTGCCCGCCTTGGATAGCGCGGTGCTGAGCGTGACGGGCTTTAATGCCGGCCAAGCCTATAACGTTATCCCTGACCAAGTGACACTGAAGGGCACGGTGCGCGCCTTCAAAGTGGAAATGATGCGCCTGGTGGAAGACCGCATGCGCGCTGTGGTGCAGGGCACCGCCGCGGCCTTTGGCGCGAGCGCCGAGATCACCTTCCAGGAAATCGCCGCCCCCACCATCAATGCACCAGAAGAAGCCACTGCGCTGGCCGATGCCGCCGCATCATTGGTGGGTGAAGCGGCGGTGGAGCGCAACCGCACACCCGTGATGGGGAGCGAGGATTTCGCTTACATGCTGCTGCAACGCCCGGGCGCTTACATTCATGTGGGCAATGGCACCGGCGATGCGGGCGGCTGCGATGTGCATAACCCGCATTATGATTTCAACGACGCGGCCATTCCCTATGGCGGCGGCGTGATGGCCGCGCTGGTGGAACAGAAGCTCGCGCGCGTGAAGTGATGAAGGGTGCTGGTTAATGCACCAGCGCCACACCCATCCCATGCTGGAAAATCGCCGCCGCGGCCAGCGCATAATCCGGTGCCGCGCCAATCTGCGTGCCATCGGCGGCGTGGATCGCGACCGATCGCTGATTATTCACCATCACCGGGCGCAGATAGGCGATGCGGTTAGTGCCGTAGCGCGCCCAATCCAGCGGTGAGAGTTTGCGCAAATCCTCAGCCGTCAGGATGATGTCCTGTTCGGTTTCGGTTTCAGTTTCGAATTCTTCCTGGTCACTCATGGTCTTGTCCTTTGCGCGCCCTTAATGGCGGCTCGCGCGGTTTTGCCACCCCGGAATGGGCGCGGCGGGGGTGGGGCTTCAGCCCCGTTCAGGGCGCCCTTCCACAATGGTGGCGGCGCCATTGGTTTTGGTATCGATGCGGATGGTCTTTACGCGAACCTCCGGCAAGGGCCGTTTCAGTTCCACGTGCAGCAGGCCATTATCCAGCCAGGCGCCTTCCACATCTATCCCTTCGGCCAGCACAAAGGCGCGCTGGAATTGGCGTGCGGCGATGCCGCGATGCAGGAAAATCCGGCCTTCCGAATCATCCTTCTGCCGCCCGCGTATCACAAGCTGATTGTCTTCCTGGGTGATCTGCAAATCATCCATGGAAAACCCAGCCACCGCGAGGGTGATCCGCAGCCGGTTATCGCCGATCTGTTCAATATTATAAGGCGGGTAGCCATCGGCATTCTTGCCAACGCGGTCGAGCATCTGTTCCAGATGATCAAAACCGAGAAACAGCGGGGAGCCGAAAAGCGAAGGTCTCGTCACCAAAAAGGCCTCCTCATCCTAGAGCGAAGCGTGAGCCGGAACCCGAAGCGTCCCGGTGCCGATTATCTTGGCGCAGGACAGCGCCGTTGCAAGGGGGGGCGCGGGGGGCTAAACCCCGGCCCCTGCCATGACCAAAGCCGAAACCCTGCCCATCCTATTCGTGCCTGACAAAAGGCTGCGCCTGAAGGCGCGCCCCATTGGCGATGCTGATGGCGATAAGGTGCGCGCCTTGGCCGATAAAATGCTGGCCACCATGTATGCCGCGCCGGGCATTGGCCTGGCCGCGCCGCAGATTGGCGAAGGGCTGCGCCTTGTCGTGCTGGATATCCAGCCCAAGGAAAAGCCCGAGCCCATGGTGCTGGTGAACCCCGAAATCATTGCCGAAAGCGCTGAATTGGCGATGCGCGAAGAAGGCTGCCTATCGCTGCCCGGCCAATATGCTGATGTGACGCGCCCCGCCCGCGTGAAGGTTCGCTATCTGGACCTGACCGGCGCCAAGCGGGAAATTGAGGGCGATGGCCTGCTTTCCGCATGCCTTCAGCATGAAATTGACCATCTGAACGGCGTTTTGTTCGTGGACCACCTATCAGCGCTCAAGCGCAATATGATCCTGCGCAAATTGGCCAAGGATCTGAAATCCCAGCAGCGCGGGTGAGCAGCCCTTTGCGCCTGGCCTTCATGGGCAGCCCGGATTTTTCCGTCCCGGCGCTGCGTACGCTGCATGCAGCGGGGCATGAGATTGCCGCGGTCTATTGCCAACCCCCCAAACCCGCCGGGCGCGGGCAGAAGGAAACGCCCTGCCCCGTCCACCGCGCTGCCCTGGAATTGGGCCTGCCCGTGCGCCACCCCGCGCGGCTGAAGCGCGATGAGGCTGAACACGCTGCCTTTGCCGCGCTTGGCTTGGATGTGGCGGTGGTCGCGGCCTATGGCCTGATTTTGCCCAAGGCGATGTTGGATGCGCCGCGGCGCGGCTGCCTGAATATCCACGCATCCCTGCTGCCGCGCTGGCGCGGGGCGGGGCCGATCCAGGCGGCGATATTGGCGGGCGATGCCGAAACCGGCATCACCATCATGCGCATGGAAGAAGGGCTGGATACGGGGCCGATGCTGCTGAAGGAAGCGGTGCCGATCACGCCTGCCACCACCACGCCCGATTTGCATGACGCGCTGTCCGAAGCGGGCGCGCGGTTGATCCTGCGCGCCTTGGATGAAAACCCAGCTGCCACGCCCCAGCCTGAAGCCGGCGTGACCTATGCCCCGAAACTGACCAAGGAAGATGGCCGCCTGCATTGGGCCGAAGCGGCCGAGGCGCTTGAACGGCGCATCCGCGCGATCAACCCCTGGCCCGGCACGTTTTTCATGCTGAAGGGTGAAGCCATCCGGGTTTCCGCTGCCAGCATTGAAGCAGGCCAAGGCACGCCAGGCGAAGCCCTGGATGATGCCGGGCTGATTGCCTGTGGTGAGGGCGCGCTTCGGCTGGCGCGGTTGCAACGCCCCGGCCGCGCCGCCATGCCAGCGGATGCCTTCTTGCGCGGCCTGCCCATTCCCGCCGGCACGCGCCTGGAATGACGCCATGCCCCGCTATGCGCTGAGGCTGGAATATGATGGCGCGCCCTTTTGCGGCTGGCAGCGCCAGGATGGCTTGCTTTCCATCCAAAGCGTGCTGGAAGAAGCCGCCGCGCATTTGAATGGCGGAGAGGTGCCGCACGTCACCGCCGCCGGGCGCACCGATGCTGGCGTGCATGCCGAAGCCCAAGTGGCGCATCTGGATTTGGCAACAGACCTGCCGCCTGAGCGTGTGCGAGAGGCGCTGAATTTCCACACCCGCCCCCACCCGGTCGCCATCACCGGCGCGGCGATTGTGGCGCCTGATTGGTCCGCCAGGTTTTCCGCCATCGGGCGGGCCTATCGCTACCGCATCCTGAACCGCCCGGCGCGCCCGGCTTTGGAATGGGGCCGCGTGTGGCATGTGAAGAAACGCCTGGATGCCGCGGCGATGCATGAAGCCGCTCAAGGGCTTTTGGGCCGGCATGATTTTTCCGCCTATCGCGCCGCTTCCTGCCAGGCGAAATCACCACTCCGCACGCTGGACCGCCTGGACGTGACGCGCCTGGGGGATGAGATTGAAATAATCGCAGAGGCCCGCAGCTTCCTGCACCACCAGGTCCGCAACATGGTGGGCACGCTGGTGGAGGTTGGCTATGGCCGCCGCCCGGCTTCCTGGCCGCGCGCCGTTCTGCTGGGCGCAGACCGAGCCAAGGCGGGGCAGACCGCGCCGCCGGAGGGGTTGGTGCTGACAGGGGTGAAGTACCCAGAAGCGGTGGGGTGGATTTAGGGGCGCTGCCCCGCCGCCGCCGCCTTGCCCCGAGCATTTTCAAGCCAAGTGGAATCACTTTGCGGCTCGGAAAATGCGACCAAAAAATGGTTCAGGGGCTTTTCGCCGCGTGCTCACGCGGTGAAGAGGCCCTGAACAAATCAAAGAATCCCGTCACCACATCAGCAATACTCCGCCCGCGCCCGGTATCAATCGAAACCGTCGCGGTCAC
>CAIMVB010000077.1 GCA_903844785.1 uncultured Rhodospirillales bacterium
CCACGCACATTTTACGCGAAAGGCGCTCCATCCATTTCCAGGAAGGCACCTTCGCCACAATGCCTTCAACGCCGCGGGGATCAACCAGAGATAGCGGCCAGGGCTTCAGATCACCCACCGCGAAGGAAGTCATCTGCGCTTCAGGATAGGCACGGCCCATCGCATCTGCATCAACCACCGGCTTGCCCGTTTCGGCAGCGGCCAAAAACGGCTGCACGCCATTATTGCCGCCGATCTCAACACTCATGATCGCGCGGAAGGAACGGCCGAGATACTCCTCCATAAGGGTCACGGCGCGGCCGATATTAGCGCTATCCACCAGCCTTTCCTGCCCAACCAAAGGTGCGCCCATATTGGAGACAACGGCAACCATGTCGTCATCGGCCAATTCATCCGGGTCCATCAGTCGCACCCTTTTCCCTTCGGCATAGAGCCGGCGCATATTCAGCAGGCCGAGATAGGGCGAACCTCCGCCCCCCGTGCCTAGCACCCAAGCGCCGACGGCCAGCGCCTCAATTTCATCCAAGGTGATTTCGCGCATCAGGGCTCCGGCAGCAGGGAAGCGGCGGCACGGGCGGCCACCGCAACGGAAAGTAGGACAGGGCAGGGCATGGCGGCCATGGCGGCGGCCTTATCCTGCCGCGTGTAGGAAATGCAGTCGAGTAGTACCAGATCAGGCTTCTCAGCAGCCATTTGCGCCATCGCCGCCGCGCGCGTTGCGGCATCGGCATGGGGACGCAAGGGTAGAACAGAGATGGAAAGCCCTTCCCGGGCGCGTGATGCGCCAAGGGCCGCCGCTTGTTCTGGCAATGGCACAAATAGGCCAAGCCTGCCGCGCGGCAGCAATGCCTCGGCCATGCCATTCAGCACGGCGGAAGGCTGCACCAAATCCGGCCTTTCTGGCAGGTCTTTGAAGCTGCCGGTACAGGCAAGCAATACCGCGCCCTGTGTTTCTGCAAGAATCGCGCGCATGCGCAGCGTAACGGCCGCTTTGGAAATGGCCACGCCTTCGCCGGAAGGCAGCATGGTGAATAGTGTATCGGCACCATCCTGTGGAGCGATTGCGGTGATTTCCGCGCGCGAAAGACCATCAAGCGCGCCACGGAGCGCGATAGGTAGCCCTGGCGCGGCGGCGGCAATTTCCGCCACCAAATCCGGGCGTGGGGCCTGACCGATGACAAAGACTGGAAGCGCTGCCATGTCGTGCTCCAAAAGCTAAAAGCGCCTGTTCCGCATGAAAAAAACCAAAGCGCTCAAAACGCAGACCGCGTGATCATGGCGGTGTCCGCCGGTCGCGTAAAGGCCAGAAGGCGCACTCTCGTACGTCAAAAATCTCAGCTAAAGCCAATGCGCAGGCAGCGCACCAAATGGCCATCACCAAGATCAGTCGTGGGCGGCAAGGCTTCTCGGCAGGCATCTATAGCCAAGGGACAACGTGGATGAAACGCACAACCAGGCGGCGGCGCCGCTGGATTGGGCGGTTCCCCCGGCGCGGCCGGTGCTGCGCCACGCGCATCAAGCCGAGGCACGGAAGCCAGCAAGGCGCGCGTATAGGGGTGGCGCGGTTGGCCCAGCACTTCGGCTGCCGTACCTTCTTCCACAATACGGCCGAGATACATCACCGCAACGCGATCACAGCTTTGGCGCACCACTGCCAGATTATGGCTGATGAAAAGATACGCAAGACCACGACGTTTGCGTAAAGCCTCCAGCACCTCGAGGATTTGTGCCTGCACGGAAACATCAAGCGCCGAAGTCGGTTCATCCAGCACCAGGAGATCAGGTTCAAGCGCGAGCGCGCGCGCAATACAAACGCGCTGCTTCTGCCCGCCCGATAATTCATGCGGAAAACGATGCAAAAAGGCAGGCGGCAATCCGACCTCGGCCAATAGCGCGGCAACACGATCGCGCAGAACGCGGCCCGAGGCAATGCGCTGCACGCGTAAAGGTTCCGCCACAGCCGCCTCAGCGGTCAGCCTTGGATCAAGCGCCGCGGATGGGTTTTGGTGAATCAATTGCATGCGCCGCCGCAGCGGGCGCATGGCGTTTTCATTCAATCCTGTGATGTCCTGACCATCAAAAATTATCTGCCCGGCACTCAGGGGAATAAGACGCAGCAGCAGGCGCGCGAGGGTGGATTTGCCGCAGCCGCTTTCGCCAACCACACCAAGCGCCGCACCGCGGTCCAGGGTGATGGTTACATCGGCAACGGCATGCACCTGCGGTACTGGGCCAAACAGGCGCCGCCGCCCTTCAAATATCTTCGCCAGACCTTCGGCATGCAGCAAGGCCCCTGTCATGGCGTGGCATGGTGGCAGGCGACGCGCCTGCCTGGCAGAATTTCGCGCGTGAGAGGTTTTTCGCTCAGGCAAAGCGCGGTTGCAGCGGGGCAGCGTGGATGGAAACGGCAGCCTTTCGGTGGCGTGATTAAGCCAGGAATACTGCCGGGAATGCCTAGCGGACGACGTTCTGGATGATCAAGATCCGGCACAGCAGCAATCAAACCGCGCGCGTAAGGATGCAGCGGCCGCGCAAGCAAATCGGCGGTTGGCGCTTCTTCAACCACATTCCCCGCATACATCACGGCAATGCGTGTGCAGGCGGAAGCAACAACGCCCAGATCATGGCTGATCAACATCAGCGCCAAGCCCCGTTCGGCCACTAGCCGCGCAATCAGCGCCAAAACCTGCGCCTGTACGGTGACATCAAGCGCGGTGGTGGGTTCGTCTGCCACCAGCAGCGCGGGCTCACCAGCCAACGCCATGGCAATCAGCACGCGCTGGCGCATGCCGCCGGAGAGCATGTGGGGATGGCTATCCAGCAAACGCGTCGGTTCCGGCAGACCAACGGCCGCCAGCAATGACGTGGCTTGCGCGCGGGCGGCAGATCGCGGCCGCTGCTTCACGCCCGCAGCCTGATCCTGGCCGCGGATCGCGTCTTCCATCTGCGTGCCAATTGCGAGAAGCGGATTGAGATAGGATGCGGGGTCCTGAAAAATCATGGAAATGGCGCGCCCGCGCAGGCGCCGCATGGCCCGTTCCGGCAGATGCAGGATATCCTCTCCGCGAAACGCGATCTGCCCAGAGACTACCCGCGCTGGCGGCGTTGGATTGAGACCAAGCAGGCTGCGGGCCAGCACCGATTTCCCGCATCCAGTTTCGCCGACAATGCCGAGTGTACCGCCCGCTTCAAGCGCCAGGTCAACACCATCCAGCACCTGTGCTGTGCCATCGAAACTATCGAAGGCCAGGCGATAATCTCGGATTTCCAGCAGCGCCGTCATCCACGATTGCTCCGCGGGTCAAGAATATCGCGTAAGCCATCCCCCAGCAGATTGAAGCCAAGTACGGCCAGATAAATGAAGGCGCCGGGCG
>CAIMVB010000078.1 GCA_903844785.1 uncultured Rhodospirillales bacterium
AGGCGCCAGATTATTCAAAGGCGAAAGATTGAAATTGGCGAAATCAATCGTCCCAAGGCGCATCTGCTGAATGGCTTCATCCTGCTGGCCAAGCTGCGCGGAATGGAAGCTGCGCATACGGATGCGGTTATTGGTGCGCTGGCCGACCAGCTCAGCAAAGCGGTCCATGCCGCGGCCATTCGGGTAATCCGCCGCGTGGATATTCCAGCCGCGCCATTCCTGCGCGGCCACCGGCGCAGGCGCAAAAGCCATGAGGGAAAGCGCAGCGGCAGCCACTGCACCAAGCAAGCCACCGCGACGGGGTTTTGAAAGCAAGGACATGATATCTCCTCCAGCCGGGCGGTCCGGGCCGCCCTGTTCTTTGGGTTTAATGTTCAATCCTGACCGGATGGGCGCTTCCCCGTCAATGCAAAAGCGGCCAGGGAATGGCCAAGCAGGGCGCCCAATGGCAAACTAACTGCCTTAGACCCAAGGAAACCGCCCATGGCCCGCAAAACCCCCGAAGAACTTCGCAGCCACCGCTGGTTCGGCGTGGAGGATATCCGCGCCTTCGGCCACCGGTCCCGCATGCTGCAGGCCGGCTATTCGGAATCGGATTTTCGCGGCAAGCCCGTGATCGGCATCATCAATACCTGGTCGGAATTGAGCCCCTGCCATTTCCATTTCCGCACCAGGGCCGAAGAAGTGAAGCGCGGCGTTTGGCAGGCAGGCGGCTTTCCGGTGGAATTGCCGGCGCATCCGGTGACTGAACAATACCAGAAGCCGACTTCCATGCTCTATCGCAACCTGCTGGCGATGGAGACAGAAGAACTGGCCCGCAGCCATCCCTGTGATGGGCTGGTGCTACTGGGCGGCTGCGACAAAACGCCGCCAGGCTTGATGATGGGCGCGATCACCGCCGGCCTGCCCTGCATCTTTGTGCCGGCTGGCCCTATGCTGCGCGGTAATTGGCGCGGCAAGACGCTGGGTTCGGGCAGCGATGTCTGGAAATACCATGCCGAATTGCGTGCCGGGAACATCACCGAAGCGCAATGGAAGGATATGGAAGGCGGCATTGCGCGCAGCTTCGGTACCTGCATGACAGCCGGCACGGCGGCGACCATGATGCTCGCGGTCGAAGCCTTGGGCTTCACCCTGCCAGGCGCTTCTTCCATTCCAGCCGCTGATTCCGCGCATCCGCGAATGGCCACCGAAACAGGCAAACGGATTGTGGACATGGTGTGGGAGGACCTGACCCCCCAATCCATCATCACGCAAGCCAGCATTGATAATGCGGTGACCGCGACCATGGCCTTTGGCGGTTCCACCAATGCCATCCCGCACCTGATTGCCATAGCGCGGCGCGCTGGCGTGCCGCTTGACCTGGAACGCTTCGATGCGCTGTCGCGCCGCGTGCCGCTGGTGGCGAATCTCCGCCCCAATGCCGGCGAAAAGCTGATGGAGGATTTCTTCTATGCTGGCGGCGCGCAGGCGCTGTTTCATCGCATCCGCGAATTCCTTGATCTTTCAGCGCGTACCGTCACTGGCCATACGCTTGGTGAGAACATCGCTGGTGCCGAGATTTTCGATGAGGAAGTGATCCTGCCTTTGGATCGCCCCTTGCAAGCCGAAGGCGGGCTTGCCGTGGTGAAGGGCTCACTCGCGCCGCGTGGCGCCGTGATCAAGACCTCCGCCGCCGAACCACACTTGCTCAACCACACTGGCCCCGCCGTGGTGTTTGAAGATTACGCGGATCTGAAAAAGCGCCTGGATGATCCTGATCTGCCCGTCACGCCAGATTCAGTATTGGTGCTGAAGCAGGCGGGGCCGCAGGGTGGGCCTGGCATGCCGGAATGGGGCATGTTGCCGCTGCCTAAGAAGATGTTGCAGCAGGGCGTGCGTGATATGGTGCGGATTTCAGATGCGCGCATGTCCGGCACATCCTATGGCACTTGCGTATTGCATGTGGCGCCGGAAAGCCATGTCGGCGGGCCGCTGGCCTTTGTGCGTGATGGTGATTTGATCCGGCTGGATGTCGCCAATCGCAAACTGGATTTGCTGGTGGATGAAGCGGAAATGGAACGCCGCCGCGCTGCCTGGAAGCCGCCCGCGCGGCGCTATGCACGCGGCTGGACTTCACTTTATTTGGATAACGTGACCCAGGCCGATGAGGGATGCGATCTTGCATTCCTTGAAGGCCAGCAACCCACCCCGGAACCGGATATCTACTGATGCCCAAAACTGTTCTTGAAGCCGCCGCCGCGCTTGCCGCCGGGCGCACCACCTCAGCCGCGCTCACAGAAGAAGCGCTCGCGCGCATTGCCGATCCTGCTGGTGAGGGCAGCCGCGCCTTCATGGTTGTGCATCATGACGCAGCCCGCGCGACAGCCGGTGCGATGGATGCTTTGCGCAAGGCAGGGCGCGCGCCAAGCCCTTATGCCGGCATTCCGATCAGCGTGAAGGATTTGTATGACGAAGCGGGCATCACATCCCGTTCCGGTTCCGTGGTGCTGAAGGGCAGTGCGCCGGCGGCGGTGGATGCGCCAACGGTGCAGCGCCTGCGCCGCGCGGGTTTTGTCGTGCTCGGCCGCACCAATATGGTGGAATTCGCCTTCTCAGGCCTGGGTGTGAACCCGCATTACGGCACGCCGAAAAGCCCCTGGGACCGCGCGACGGGCCGCCTGCCGGGCGGTTCTTCATCCGGCGCTGGCGTTGCGGTAGCGGATGGCATGGGCTTTGTCGGGCTTGGCACGGATACGGGCGGTTCCTGCAGAATCCCCGCAGCGCTTTGCGGTGTTGTGGGCTGGAAGCCCACCGCACGGCGCGTGCCGATTACGGGCATTCTGCCGCTTTCGTCTTCACTTGATTCTGCCGGGCCTTTGGCGCGTTCGGTTGCCGATTGCGCCTTGATTGATGGCTTCATGGCGGGTGAAGAAAATCCCTCACCACCAAAGCCCGTGGCGATGAACACTCTCACCTTCGGTCTGCCGCGCGGCACTTATTTGACCGATGGCATGGATGGCCATGTTGCCGCCGCTTTCGAAGCCGCCTTGCGCAAGCTATCGCAAGCCGGTGCGCGCATCATTGAATTTGACCTGCCGGAGCTTACCGAAATTCCGCAAGTGACCGCGGCCGGCGGCTTCCCAGCGAGCGAGGCGCTTGCCTGGCATCGCCGCCTGATCGCGGAAAAGGCCGATGGCTATGACCCGCGCATTCTAAAGCGCATCCGCCGTGGGGAAGGCATGTCGGCGGCCGATTACGTGGATTTGGTGAATGCGCGCGCGCGTATCATCGCCTCCGCCGCGCCACGCAC
>CAIMVB010000079.1 GCA_903844785.1 uncultured Rhodospirillales bacterium
CTTCAAAACGGCGGGCCAGATCAGTGGCAGACACATCGCTGGTCTCAGCCCAGCCTTCGGTCGCCACCATGCCATCGCGCGCATCAATCCCAAGCGCCACGCGGCCCGGAAAGGCGCGGCAGGCGGCGCGGGCGAAATCCGGGTCCTTCACCGCAGCAGACCCAAGGATGATTCGGCTGACCCCCGCTTCCAACCAAGCCTCGGCCGTTGCCATGGAACGAATGCCGCCGCCCAATTGCAGCTTCGCCCCCGGCACAGCCGCGATAATGGCGCTGACGGCGGCCGCATTGGCCGGCTTGCCGGCAAAGGCGCCATCCAGATCCACCATATGCACCCAGGCAAAACCGGCTTCGATAAAGCTGCGGGCCTGCGCTGCCGGATCATCGGCATAGATGGTGGCTTGGTCCATCTCCCCACGCTTCAGGCGAACCACCTGCCCGCCCTTCAAATCAATGGCGGGATACAGCGAAAACGCCATTACTGCGTGGGGTCCAAAAGCGCGCCGGTGGCACGGCCGCGGCCTGGTTCCAGCGGCTTGAAGTAATAGCGGCCAGCTACCGTCTGGCCATTGACCCGCGCGTAGAAGGGATGCGTGCCCCAATGCACATAGCCAAGCGCTTCAAACAACGCGATAGCGGTAGCCTGCGTTTCCCGCACATCCAGGTTCAGCACGCGATGCCCAAGGGCGGCGGCGCGTTCTTCAACGCGCAGCACCAACATGCGCGCCAGCCCATGGCCGCGCGCATAGGGCGCCAGATAGGCGTGGGTCAGGGTGGCGCCGAAGGATTGCGCTTCATTATGGCGCGGCGGGCGGACCAGCTGGGCCGATCCCACCACATGGCCATCCAGGCGGGCGATGAATAATTCACGTTCCGGCACCAGCAGCGTGCCACGAAAATGCCGCGCCAGCGCTTCCCGCCCCTGCGGTTCCAGCCAGCCGAAGCCGCCACTTTCAATGATGGCGGCGTCAGTCGCCTCACAGAGGTCGGCCATATCCGCATCCGAAATCTGTTTCGCGAGTTCCACCGCCAGATCATGGGTGAAGCTGCTGGTAAGCGCGCTATTCATGGCACCCATTTCAAGAAATTGGTGAGGATACGCAAGCCCACCGGGCCGCTTTTCTCTACATGAAATTGCAGTCCGGCAATATTATGGCGGGCAATGGCGGCGGTGACCGGCCCGCCATAATCGGCGGTGGCCAGCACATCTTCCGCCCGTGCGGCCTTAAAGGCATAGGAATGCACGAAATAAACCTGATCGCCGGGCGTAATACCTTCCAGCAGCCGGTGACAGCCAGGGCGGAAGGCAAGACCGTTCCAGCCCATTTGCGGCAATGGCAGGGGGGCGCCATCGGCGGCCCTCGGGTCCATCGGTGCCACTTCGCCGGGTAGCCAATCCAGCCCAGGCGTGGTGCCGTGTTCCAGCCCACGTGTCGCCATCAGCTGCATGCCAACGCAAATGCCCAGAAAAGGCACGCCATCCCCGCGCACGCGGCTTTCCAACGCGGCGATGGCGCCAGGCAGCGCATCAAGCCCGCGCCGGCAGGCGGCGAAGGCCCCCTGCCCCGGCAGCACCACGCGGTCTGCCGCCAGAATTTCCGCCGCATCGCGCGTGACACTGATTTCCGCCGCGATCCCGCTTTCCGCCGCTACTTTTTGGAAAGCACGCAGCACGGAAGCGAGATTGCCAGAGCCGGGATCGATGATGACGAGTTTCATGGGCGCCTCATGCCAGCCCATGGGCCAAATCGGGCCGCCGATCGGCCAGGTTCAGCACCGCGCCTTCCTCATCGCGCGCCTGCACCACGCCCATCAGGCGGTAGCCTTGGCGTTCCAGGGACCAGCGATGGAGGTTGCGTGCTTCAAACCCCATCAGGATTTGCAGCGCCACCAGTGCCCAGGGGCTGATGGCAGAGGGCAGGACAAAGCCCATGAGGGTCGCCGCCGCGAAATAAAGCGCCGCTACCAGCCACAGCCGCTTGGCCAGGAACCACAGCAGCGGGAACAGCGCTGCCGCCCAAGCAAAACCATCGCGCAGCATCACCGAACGCGCGGGCTTGCCCGCCATGGCCGGGCGGTGATGCACGGTCCAGACACGCATTTCAGGCTTCCAGCACGCCCTTGGTGGAAGGAATGGCGCTGATCGCGCGCGGGTCTGGTTCCACGGCTTCCCTCAATGCCCGCGCCAAAGCCTTGAAGCAGGCTTCCGCCACGTGATGCGCGTTGGTGCCGGCCTTTTGCGTGACATGCAGCGTGATGCCGGCATTGAAGGCAAGGGCGCGGAAGAATTCTTCGAATAATTCCGTGTCCATTTCGCCAATCTTGGGCTGGGCGAAAGTGACAGACCAGGCCAGGAAGGGGCGGCCAGAAATATCCACCGCGGCTTCGGCCAACGCTTCATCCATGGGGATGGTGGCCGCGCCGTAGCGGCGAATGCCGCGCTTGTCACCCAAGGCTTGCCGCAGGCATTGGCCAATCACAATGCCGACATCTTCCGTGGTATGGTGGAAATCTATGTGCAGGTCGCCCTTGGCGCGCACGGTCAGGTCAAACAGACCGTGGCGGGCCAATGCGGTCAGCATATGGTCCAGAAAGCCAATGCCTGTGGCGATATCCGCGCGCCCTTCGCCATCCAGGCCAAGGGCGACGGTGATCGCGGTTTCCGAGGTCTCGCGGCTGATTTCCGCGCGGCGGTTCCAGGGCGGGGTGGTCTTCATTCCGTCTTCCTACGCCCCGCAACGGGGGGGATGCAACCGAAAGCAACTCAGGGCCGGCCAAGGGCCAGGACAAAATAAAACCGCCGGGTCCAGGGGGGCTTAAGGACCACGGCGGCTGAGGAGGCGATGTTTTTCCCGAACCGGGTCTTGCGCCCGTTACGGAACCAAGCCCTGAGGCTTCGGGAATTGGACCTAAGCCGCCGATGTTTCGCCCCCATGTCGCCACTGCTCGCTTTGTGTTTCATGCCTGCATGCGGCGGGGCGGTTGCCTAGGCGCCTCAGCCGCGCCATTTCTGGCCCATGACACAGACACAACACGACCCCCTGGGCTGGCACGGCACTACCATTCTTTGCGTCCGCAAGGGCGGGCAGGTGGCGATGGCGGGCGATGGCCAGGTTTCGCTCGGGCAAACTGTGGTGAAGGGCAATGCGCGCAAAATCCGCCGCATCGCCGGCGGCAAGGTACTGGCGGGCTTCGCCGGCGCTACGGCCGATGCCTTCACCCTTTTGGAACGGCTGGAAGCCAAGCTGGAACGCTTCCCGGATCAATTGGAACGCGCCTGCGTGGATTTGGCCAAGGATTGGCGGACGGATCGCTATTTGCGCCGCCTGGAAGCCTTGCTGGCGGTGGCGGACCACAAGCGGTCCCTTTTGGTGACTGGTCAGGGTGATGTGCTGGAACCGGAAGATGCCGTGATTGGTATTGGTTCGGGCGGCAATTACGCGCTTTCCGCCGCGCGGGCGCTGCTGCCCGTAGAAGGCGTGGAAGCTGAGGAGATTTGCCGGCGCGCGATGAAGATTGCGGCAGATATCTGCGTTTATACCAATGGCAATATCATTCTTGAAACCCTCGCCGCCACTACGGGAGACGCGGCATGACCGAAACCGTAAACCTTTCCCCGCGCGAGATTGTCTCGGAGCTTGATCGCCATATTGTTGGCCAGCAGGAAGCGAAGCGCGCGGTGGCGATTGCTTTGCGTAATCGTTGGCGGCGCCAGCAATTGGCCCCCGGGCTGCGCGAAGAAGTGGTGCCGAAGAATATTCTGATGATCGGGCCCACCGGCTGCGGCAAGACGGAAATTGCGCGGCGTTTGGCGCGTTTGGCCCATGCACCGTTTCTGAAGGTGGAAGCGACGAAATTCACTGAAGTGGGTTATGTTGGGCGCGATGTGGAAAGCATTGTGCGTGATTTGGTGGAAGTGGCCATCACCATGGGCCGCGAAGCCGCGCGCAAGGGCGTTGAAGCCAAGGCCGAATTGGCCGCCGAGGAAACGCTGCTGACCGCCCTGGTGGGTGAAGGGGCATCAGGCGAAACGCGCCTGAAATTCCGCCGCATGCTGCGCGAAGGGCAATTGGAAGGCCGCGAAATCGAAGTGCAATTGGCCGATTCCGGCCCCGCCATGCCGATTGGGATCATGGATTTGCCCGGCGGCCAGCCGCCGCAGATGCAAAACCTGCAAGACATGTTCGGCAAGATGTTCGGGGGGCGCAGCAAGTCCCGCAAGATGACGGTGGCCGAAGCCCGCGCTGCGCTGCTGAAGGATGAAGCCGACAAGCTGTTGGATCAGGATGCGGTGGTGCGCGAAGCACTCGCCAATGTCGAAGCCAATGGCATCGTCTTTCTGGATGAGATTGACAAGATTTGCGCGCGCACAAGTGAAAGCGGGATGCGTGGCGGCGATGTCTCCCGCGAAGGTGTGCAGCGGGATTTGCTGCCTTTGATTGAAGGCACCACTGTTACCACCAAGCATGGGCCTGTGAAGACGGATCATGTGTTGTTCATCGCATCCGGCGCGTTTCATCTTTCCAAGCCTTCGGATTTGCTGCCGGAATTGCAGGGAAGGCTGCCGATCCGTGTTGAATTGAAGGCGCTGTCGCGCGATGATTTCCGCCGAATTTTGACGGAACCTGAGCATTCCTTGCTCAAGCAATATACCGCGCTGCTGGGTACGGAATCCGTCACGCTTGATTTCACGCCAGATGCGGTTGAAGCGATTGCCGATCTGGCCGCAGAGATCAATGCGAGTGTGGAAAATATCGGCGCCCGCCGCCTTGCCACGGTATTGGAACGCCTGCTTGAGGAGGTTTCCTTCACCGCGACAGATCGTGGCGGCGAGAGCATTGCCGTGGATGCGGCCATGGTGCGCGATCGCGTGGCGCCACTCGCCGCCAGCGCTGATTTATCAAGGTATATCTTGTAACGATGAGCCTTACGGTCAGCCCTGCGCCGCCGCCGCTTGATAGCCAAGCTGAAGCAGCGCTGCGCGCGGCTTTTGAGGCTTTGGAGAACCCTTCCCTCGCGGCGCGGCTTTCGGCGACGGTGGGCACACCGATTGAAGCACTGACTGCGCGCCTGCCGAGTAGCCTGCAAGGCGGGCTGCATGGTGCCGTGCGCAAGGCGCTGGTGGCGGCAATGGATGCAGCGCTGCGAACATCGCCTTCAGCCAAACCCCCGGGCATTGCCTCATCCTGGCTGCATCGCGGGCTGGCGGCGGCGACAGGTGCGGCGGGCGGCGCTTTTGGCCTGGCCGGAACGCTGGTGGAATTGCCGATTTCCACCACGGTATTGCTGCGCCAAATCGCGGCCATTGCCGCAGAGGAAGGGGAGGATTTGGCGCGGCCGGAAATCGCTGCCGAATGCTTGAAAATCTTTGCCCTTGGCGGGCGCGGCAGCGGGGATGATGCGGCAGAATCCGGCTATTTCGCGCTGCGTATTGCGCTGGCCGAAGCGCTGAAGGGCAGCATCGGCAAAACCATCCTGCCGGGCTTTATTGCTGCCGTGGCCGCGCGTTTTGTTGGGCCGGTGGGGCTCAAGCTTTCCGCCCAGGCCGCGCCGCTGATTGGGGCCGCCGCTGGCGCTGCGATCAACCTGGCTTTCCTTGAACATTTCCGCAGTGTGGCGCGCGGGCATTTCACGCTGCGGCGCTTGGAACGGGTGCATGGCGCCGCCACGGTGCGCGCGGCTTATGATAAATTAGCCGCGACCAGGGATGTAGCGTTTTCCAAAGGGTAATGATTTATCGGCGAAATGGCATCACCCCAGGCAAGAAAGCCTAGCGTGATGCCATAGTGCAAGCTCAATCTAGGTTAGCGCTTGATTCCAGCAAGGGCATTCTGAATACCCGTTGTCGCCCATGGCCCCCACGGCATGGTGAAGAACTTGAAGCCCTTATCGACAAAGAAATTCGGGTCCATCCCAGGCGGGATGAAATACATGCCGGCGGAAATGCCATGTTTCGCTGCTGTGGAAGCGATTTTATCAAGCGCGCGCTGATAGGTATCGCAGGCGTAATCAAGCGGCACATCCAATTCAATGGAAAGATCGGAAGGGCCAATCAGCAGCACGTCAACGCCAGGAACCGAGGCGATGGCATCAAGATTTTCAAGCGCCTGCTTGGTTTCAATCATCGGCACGATGACGAGTTCATTATTCACCGCATCAAGATAATCGCGGTATTTCGCGAATTCACCCCATTCACCGCGCACACCCGCATTGCTGCGATTGCCAAGCGGGTAATAGCGGCAGGCACGGACCATCGCTTCAGCTTCCGCGCGGGTATTGATCATTGGCGCGATGATGCCGCGTGCGCCGCCATCAAGCGCGAAGCAAATCTGATCGGCCTGGTTCGCGGCAACGCGCACGATGGGCGCTGCTTTTTTGCCGCGCATCGCCTGAATGGATGGCTGCAATTGCTTGATTTCGTAGGGTGAATGCTGGGTATCAAAAAGAATAAAATCAAAACCGGCATCGGCCAGTACCGAAACATCCACATTCGGCCCCGCTGTCGTGCCAACGACAGACCGGCCTGATTTGATGCTGTGCTTGAAAGCGTTCATTTGGCTTGGTTTCCTCTCGCCAGGATGCGAACAATCATTTGACCGGGCGAAATGCACCGTGTCCAGCCCCCCTTTAGGTGCAATGGATTATGTGCCGCTTCCGATACCGGCGCATTCTAGGGCGGTTAGGCAAAGCCGATCCAGCGCTAATTTACAAAGCGTTCCATTGAAAAGGCAGTATCCGGGCGTTCACGCCCCAGCACCGCATCCGCGGTGACGCGCCCGGCAACCGGGCCCAGCGTATAGCCATTGGACGTGACGGCGGCGAAAAGCCCCGGCATTCCCGGCGCCTCCCCCAGAATTGGCGCACGATCAATATGCACATTCATGCCAGTCCAACTGCGGAGCACATGCAAGCCTTCAACCGCCGGCACCACATGCCCTGCGATCCAAAGATTTCCCTGGATATTGGGCCGAAGATTGCGCGTGGCGCCGGTGGCGGGATCATGCGCGCCGGGCCAGCCGCCGCCGATCAGCAAATGTCCATGCGGGCCTTGCTTGAGCGAGAGATGCCGCCCGGCATGCGCCACCAGATGCGGAATGATCGGCGCCATGGCTTCGGTTGCGATTACTTGCTGCACCAGACCACCCACCGGCAGCTTCACGCCCGCCAGCGCCGCGATATGGCCAGACCATGGGCCGGCTGCCACCACCACGCGCCCCGCGCGAATGGGGCCTTGCGCGGTACGCACCAGAAAGCCGCTGCCTTCGCGGTCAATCGCTTGCACTTCCAGGCCGCTTTCCAGCCTTGCGCCAGCGCGTTTCGCCAGTTGCAGCAGCGCGGCCGTGCCCCGCAAGGGATCAATCTGCCCCTCCGCGGGGCAAAACGCCGCACCGGCGAAGCGATGCGCCAAATAGGGCGCCAGATCGCGCAATTCATTCGCGCCAATCACATGATTTTCAATGCCAGCGCTACGTTCCACCGCCACCTTGCCGCGCAACCAGGCCAATTCCTCTGGCGTTTCGGCCAGCATCAACCCGCCTTCGGTGCGGATACCGCAGGCTTCGCCGGCATCGCGCGCAATCTCTCGCCACAGTGCGATGGAACGCGGCCCAAGCGGCAAGGTGGCAACAGCGGGTCCTGCAGTGCCAAGCGCTTCCGCCTTGTCGCCGAAATCATAGGATAGCAGTTGCACATGCAAGCTGCCGGCATTGGCGGTACTGGCGGCAAGGCCGGGCTCTCCGCGTTCCGCCACCAGCACATCAACACCTTCGCGCGCCAGATAAAGCGCAGTGGAAAGTCCGACCACGCCGCCGCCAATCACCAGCACATCACATTGCCGCGCGATTTGCGGCGCGGTGGCCGCACCCGTTTTCCACGTGATAGGTGCGGGGCTTTCGATGATGGGTGTTTCACCCCATTCCGGCACTTCAAGCCTGAGCAAGGCTGCAGGGATGGGTTTGATCGGTGCGCGCGGCGCGGCGAAATCCGCTTCCTGCGCTGCAACACCCGCCATACGCGCCAAGGTCGCGCCACACATGCGCCCCTGGCAGCGCCCCATACCGGCGCGGGTTTCCTTTTTAATGGCAGGTAGCGAAGCGGCACCAGCGCTGATGGCGGCGCGGATTTCTCCGGCGCGCACTTCCTCACACCGGCAGAGAATGGTGTCATCGGTGATACGCGCGGGATCAAAGGCGGGTGCAGCATAAATGCGCCAAAGGGCGCGCTGGAAAGCCTCGGCACGCGTCAGCGCATCGCGCGCTTCCGCATCATCGCCCGTGCCAAAGCCAAGCTCATGCGCTGCTGCCAAGCCAGCCAGACGCCCGCGCGCCAGCGCCACCCGCGCGCCGCCAATCGCCGCACCATCTCCAATGGCGAAGACACCGGGGGTGCTGCTACGCCCGACAGAATCCGTGATGGTCTCCAACCGCCCGAGACCCGCACCTGGGCCTTCCGTCACGAAACGCTGCGTGCAGCCCAAGGCACGCGCGAGCCCGGTTTCCGATTGAAAGCCGAGATTGAGCGCGGCAACACCCGCTTCGATGCGCTTTTCTCCCTGTGGGGTGCTGATACGCAGCGCGGCGAAGGCATCGGCACCCTCACAAGCAATGATCTCACTACCCCAGAAGATCGGCACGCCCGCGCGCTTCAAGGTTGCAAGGTAGCGCAAGCCATCCCAGGCGAGATCCGGCGCGTTGCGCGCAAGCTTCAGCATGTCACGCCAGGCGCCAAGCCGGGGCGCGGGGGCGGCTTCCACCACGGCGGCCACGCGCACACCGCCCGCCAGCAATTCGCAGGCAAGTTGCAGATTAAGCGGCCCGCTGCCCGCAATCACCGCGCTATCGGCGGGGCTGACGCGCTGTGCGCGCGCAAGTGTTTGCAGCGCGCCCGTGGTCATCACGCCGGGCAAAGTCCAGCCCGGCACAGGCACCGGGCGTTCATGCGCGCCAGGGGCCAGGATCAGCCGGCGCGGGCGGAAGGTGATGGCGGCACCTTCTATCAGTGCGGCGATTTCGTCCGGCGCGAAGCCACCCCACACTGTCGCTCCGTATTGAAAGCGAATGCCGGCCTGCCGCGCGCGGGCAAAAAGCGCGCTGCCCTGGCGGAATTGCGCATCCGGCGCGGCATGGCTGTGGCTGGTGGCAAGCGGCTTCAGATATTGCCCGCCGGGTGCTTCGCGTTCATCCAGCACCACCACCTGCGCTCCGGATTCGGCGGCAGCGATGGCGGCGGAAAGCCCGGCGGGGCCGGCACCCACCACCAGAATATCGCAAGGTTGATCGGCAATTTGCGTGGGCGCGTTGCCAAGCGGGGCGGGTTCCGCCGGGAAGGCGCTTTCCACCGCCATACCATCGGCAACCTTTACCATGCAGGCGCGCTGGCCGGCTTTGCCATCCACCGTCACCACGCAATCAAAACAAGCACCCATGCCGCACCAAAGCCCGCGCTTGGTGCCCTTGGCGGTTTCGCGCAGAGCCAGAATGCCCGCAGCCGAAAGCGCCGCGGCGATGCTTTCCCCCGGCAGGGCCTTAAGCGGCGTGCCGTTGAAGCTGATCTGAACCGGTGACTTGGCCTGAGTGATATTAGGATGTTGTAGCCGCATGCTCTTGCCGTTTGCGCGAAAACCGGCTCCCATCATCGCATGCGGCGCGGCCGCGTCCACCCCCGGGAGTCTCCCCTATGGCCCGTGAGCCTTTTCGCGGCACCTATACAGTGCTGATCACGCCCTTTACCGCCGATGGCGCGGAAGTGGATTACAAGGCGCTGGAACGCCTGGTGGAATACCAGATCACCGAAGGGGTGAAGGGGCTGATCCCTCTGGGGTCCACCGGTGAGTTTCTGTCAGTCTCTCGCGAAGAACGCCAGGGCATTGTGGAAACCGTCATCCGCGCCGCGCGCGGGCGCGTGCCGGTGCTGATCGGAACGGGTGCTGAGGATACGCGCGAAGTAGTCGCACTTTCACGCGAAGCCGAAGCACAAGGGGCGGATGGTGTCATGATCATCCCGCCCTTCTATTCCGTGCCGACGGAAGATGAACTTTTTCATCATTACAAGACGGTGGCGGATGCGATCGGCATTCCGATCATGGTCTATAACAATCCAGCGACATCGAATGTGGATATGCTGCCCGCCACACTCGCGCGGATTTCGACCATTCCGAATTGCCGCTATGTGAAGGAAAGCACGCTGGAAGTGACGCGCGTGCGCGACATCATCGCGCTCTGCGGCGATAGGATGGAAGTGTTTGCCGGCGTGCTTGGGTATGAAAGCGCCTGGCTCGGCGCCATTGGCTGGGTTGCCGTGTGCAGCAATCTGGCACCGCGGCTTTCATCCGAGATGTTTGACGCGGCAGCTTTTGAGGCGGATCAGCCCAAGGCGCTGGCGTTGTATCGCAAACTGGCGCCGCTGCTGCCTTGGGTGGGTGGCCCGCGCTATGTTTCCGGCACCAAGGCTGGCTTCAAGCTGATGGGCATGGAGATGGGGCCACCGCGCCCGCCGCGCCTACCCCTGCCCGCCCAGGATATGCCGGCCTTGGCGCAAGTATTGCAGGGCATTGGCTTGATCGGCGCCGAAGCGCGCGCCGCGGAATGAGTTTCAGAACAGGGAGAAGAATGATGCTGCGACATGTTGTGATAGCTGCATTGGCGGCGCTGGTGGCAACCCCGGCGATGGCGCAGGCACCGGCCTGTACACCGGCAGTGGCGGATAGCGAATTGGTCAAGCCACGCACCCTGGTGATGTCCACCAACCCAACCCTGCCACCGCTGCAATTCGTGGATGCGCAAGGGCAGTTGCGCGGGATGCGCGTGGAACTTGGCAATGAAATCGCGCGCCGGCTTTGCTTGACGCCGGAATATATCCGCATTGAATTCAGCGCCATGATCCCGGGGCTTGCGGCGCGGCGTTGGGATTTGATCAATACCGGTATTTTCTACACCGAAGAGCGCGCGCGCATGATGCAAATGGTGCGCTACGAAAACCAGGCCATTTCCTTCAGTGCGCCGCGTGGCAATCCGCAGAATATCCGCACTACGGATGATCTGGCGGGCAAAACCGTGGGCGTGGAACTCGGCGGCTTTGAAGAACGCCGCACGCGGGAACTGAGCCAGTCACTGCAGGCCAAGGGCTTGCAGCCCATGAATATCCGCACCTTCGACAATTTCGCCGTAGCCTATCAGGCACTGCGCGCGGGCCAGGTGCAGGCAGTGACCAGCATTGATGGCGTGGCGGCGGAATATGACCAGCGCGGCGAATTTCCACGCGTGCTGAATGGGCTTTTCCCAACACCTGTGTCGCTCGCGACCCGGTCCCGCGTGCTGGCGGATGCCGTGGTGCGCACGCTGGAGGCGATGAAGGCCGATGGCAGCCTGAAGACGCTGTTCGATCGTTACGGCGCTGCGCTTTACACTGACAAGCTGGAAGTCGTCGGCCCGCAATAAGCGCCTGATTTTCACGCGTGCAAATCTGGTCCTGGTCGGGGTTCTTTGACTATCTATTGAACCCCTTTCTACTGGAAGGCGCCGTCACCACGCTGTGGCTGACGGCGGCTTCGCTTTCGGCTGGCTTATTGCTGGGCATTGGCCTCGCGGTCATGCGGCTTTCCGGCAATGCGCTGCTTTCAGGTGCGGCAGGTTTTTACTGCTGGATATTTCGTGGCACGCCGCTGCTGGTGCAATTGCTCATTATCTATACAGGCCTTCCCTTATTCGGCCTGCGGTTTTCCGTGGTGCAGGCCGCGCTATTGGGTCTTGCACTGAATGAAGCAGCTTATTTGAGTGAGACGGTGCGCGCCGGTATTCTGGCGGTGGCGCGCGGCCAGCGTGAAGCGGCACTTGCCTTGGGCTTGCGACGCTTTCAGGTGTTTCGCCTGGTAATCTGGCCGCAGGCGCTACGCATCATCATCCCGCCACTTGGAAATTCCGTGAATGGGTTGCTGAAGACAACATCGGTCGCAAGCGTGATCAGTATGGAAGAATTGCTGCGCCGGACTCAGATTCTGATTCAGGAACGCTTTCTGGTGTTGGAATTATTCATGGTGGCAGCGCTATATTATCTTGCCATGACAACGGCATGGGATTTTGTGCAAAGACGGCTGGAGAAGCGCTATGGCCGCGGCTATGGCGGAGACGCGGCGGATCGGCGTTGATTTGCAACTGTCAGGCCGAATTAAATTCTGCGCTGTGCGGCAGCAAGGCTGCTGCCGCCAGTCTTGAAACACCCTTCGTGCATCGATCCAACATTCAGGATTTCGCCGAGTAACTCCTGAACATTTCCAGCAAGGCCACAACATCCCGCCCGCGATAGCCAGTTGCCAGGGCTGTCGCCATCAATTCGCGGACGATCGACGTTGCGGGTGTGGGCTGGCGGAGCGCCCGGCCGAAATCAATTGCCAAAGCGAGATCCTTCTCTCCAAGTTCCATCTTGAAGCCGGGATCGAAATCATTCTTGAGCGCCTTCGGAAAGCGCTTGGTGAAATGAAAAGACCGCCCACCGCTTTGGGAGAGTACCTCATAAAGCTTGTCTGGCGCGACGCCGGCCGCTTCACCCAAGGCAAAGGCCTCACAGGCAATCAGGACATTACCCATGGACATCATGTTGTTCACAAGCTTGACCGCCTTCGCGGTGCCAACCGGCCCAGTGTGGGACCAGGATTGGCCGAGGCTTTGCAGCACGGCCTCCGCGCGTTTGATATCGGCCATATCGCCACCGACGATCAGCACCAATTCGCCGCGCAGCGATTCCATCGGCCCGCCACTCACCGGGCAATCCAGCACGGCAAGCCCCTTGGCCGCCGCCGCCGCGCCTATTTCACGCATCGTATCCGGATCAAGCGTGGAAAGTTCAAGGATCAATGACCCAGGTTCGGCCTTGTCGATCAATCCGCCTGGGTTAAGCCAAGCGGCGCGCGCGGTGGCCGGGTCGGGCAGGCTTGTCAGCACTATTTTGCGCCCGGCAAGCGCCGCTTCAACCGTATCCGCCACGGCCACTTGGCGTTCCGCCAATTCCTGACGGCGGGCTGGGTTGATGTCGTAGCCCAGCACATCAAAGCCTGTTTCGGTAAGGCGCGCCGCCATATTGGCGCCCATCTGACCCATGCCGAAAACGGCAAGCTGTTCCTTCATGTCCTAGTCCCTCACAATCCAATGACGCAGCGTCACGCTCATGGGGCAGGATAGTTCCCCTTGGACGTGCCGAATGTCTAGCCTAGTGTTCAAGTGTTATCCCGCAGCAGCGTCATGTCCATGCGGGGGAAGGCAAGTTCAAGGGAGCCAGCAGCGCATGTCCAGCCCGATGCATGATTTCATTGTTATTGGCGCCGGCTCCTCCGGCGGTACACTCGCGGCACGATTGAGCGAAGGCGGTCAGTATAAGGTGCTGCTGCTTGAAGCTGGCACTGAAGGCAGTGATTTTCTCTGGTCCCGCATACCGGCCGGCGTTTCCAAATTGATCGGCAATCCCGCGGTGAATTGGTGCTTCAGCTCGGAACCCGATGAGGGCTCAGGCGGGCGGCGCATTGAAGTACCGCGCGGCAAGATGCTGGGCGGCACATCTTCCATCAATGGCATGGTGTTCATGCGCGGCCAGCCGCAGGATTATGACCACTGGGCGCAGCTGGGTAATCGCGGTTGGAGTTGGGATGATATTTTGCCCGTCTTCAAGCGCATGGAACGCTATGATGGCGGCGATGACGCGCTGCGCGGCCGAAATGGCCCTTTGCGTGTTACCGATACGCCACGCCATCAGGTGCCCTTGCTTGAAAAAATGATCGAAGCGGCCGGCAAGATCGGACTGCCCTATAACACGGATCTGAACGGGGTGCGGCAGGAAGGCATCGGCATGTCGCAGGTGACCATCGCGAAGGGGCGGCGGCAAAGCACCGCCTTCGCCTATCTGGACCCGGCGCGGGGAAGGCCCAATCTCACCATCGAAAAGGGCGCGCTTGCGCAAAATCTTATACTGGAAGGCCGACGCTGCCTTGGCGTGCGCTACAGCATCAATGGCGAAATCCGCGAAGCGCGCGCGGCGCGAGAGGTGATTGTCTGCTCCGGCGCCATCAATTCGCCGAAACTGCTGGAACTGTCGGGCATTGGCCAGCCGGATTTGCTCAGCGCCCATGGCATTACGCCGGTGCATGCGCTGAAAGGCGTTGGGGAGAATCTGCGCGATCATTACTCGCCGCGCGTGAAATTCGAAATCATCGCCCGCAACGCCACCTTCAATGACAATGCGCGCGGCTGGCGCCTGGTACGAGAAGCCGCGAAATACGCGCTTTTCGGTGATGGCTTCCTTTCCCGCACTGCTGTGCCCATTCGCATGTATTTCCGCACGCGCGAAGGGCTGGAAACCCCGGATGCGACGATTTCGGTGCTGCCCTTCCTCTATGAAATGATCAATGGGGAAAGGCGTATCGCGAAGCGCCGCGGCATTACCATGAACGTCAATGTGCTGCGTTCGGAAAGCACCGGGTCC
>CAIMVB010000080.1 GCA_903844785.1 uncultured Rhodospirillales bacterium
AAATACCGGGAACCATGCGAACCCTTTTTTAGTTCAAAGCGTTGTCCATTTTTGAGAACGACATCTAAACCCACCCCCAACACCCCGCCCAAATCACCGCCACCCGATCCGCAACGCCGCGCGGCATTGGCACCACCTTCCCCGCCGCCAACCGCCGCAAATCCCGCCCCGCCAGCACCGCCAACAGGGCAGGGGCGATCAACCCTTTCGGCACATAGCGCGGGGCGCTCCGCAAAGCCTCCTGCCCCTCAGCGGCCATCTCAGCGCAAAGTGCTGCGAGCGCGGGCGCGGTTGGTGCGCTGATCACTGCCTCGGCATTCAGTCCCGCCGCCGCAAGCCGATCCAAAGGCAGCAGGCAGCGCCCTTGCCCGGCATGCGCCGCGACAGACCGCAACACCCCCGCCAGCCCATAGGCAGCGCCGAGCGCGCGGAGCTTTTCGGCATCCTCCGCACTGCCGCCCAAAGCCAAGCCCGCCGCATAGGCAAAGCCGCCCGCGGTGCCGCGCAGCCAGGTCACGAAATCGGCTTCGGTCAGTATGCCCGCTTCCTCGGCCTCGGCTTCGCGCGCGTCAATCATAGCCTCAAGCGCGGCGGCATCCAGCGCGCCGGCGGTGATGGCTGTATGGAGCGGTTCGGCAACCTCATGCCGACGGGCGGGCTTGCCTTGGCGCGCTTCTTCCAGCGCGTCGCGCCACCATTGCAGGCGGATCAGCGCGGCCATGGGGTGGCTCGCGGCCTCTCGGGCGCGGGCCAATTCGTGGTTGAAGGCAATCAGGGTGAAGATCGCCTCTCGCTTCTCCGGCGGCGCAAAAAGCGCGGCCAGGAAACGGTCCGGGTCATGGGCGCGGGCAAAGGCCGCAATCGGGGAAAGGCTCACGCTGCCTGATATGCCCGCGCGCGCGCCGCGCGGGAAGGGTGCGGTTGACGCATTGCAAGGCGCCGCTTACCTCAAGCGCAGAGCTTGATGCTCAACATCTGAGGAACGGAGAAACCCCCATGGCTTTCAGCCTGCCCGCGCTGCCCTATTCCACCACTGCGCTTGCCGCCAATGGCATGTGCCAGGAAACCCTGGAACTGCATCATGGCAAGCATCACAATGCCTATGTCACGGCGCTGAATGGGCTGATTGAAGCCAAGGGCCTGGCTGGCAAGTCGCTGGAAGCGATCTGCGCCGAAGCCGGCAAGGCGGGCGCTGATGGCCTGCCGGTGCTGAATCAGGCGGGGCAGCACTACAATCATATTTTGTTTTGGCAGGTGATGCTGCCGGGCGGCGGTGGCGACTAGCTGCCGGGCGCGCTGGCCGCGAAGATTGATAGCGACCTGGGTGGCCTGGCGGCCTTCAAGGAAGCCTTCAAGCAGGCTGGCGTGACGCAGTTTGGCTCCGGCTGGGCGTGGCTGATCATCGGCGCCGATGGCAAGCTGAAGGTGACGAAGACGCCCAATGGCGCCAACCCGATCTCCACCGGCGAAGGCCAGCCGATCCTGGGTGTGGATGTGTGGGAACACGCCTATTACCTGGATTTCCGCAATGTGCGCCCGAACTACCTGGATAATTTCCTGAACAAGCTCGTGAACTGGGAAGTCGTTGCCGATCTGATGGGCAAGGGCGGTCTGGCTTCCGGGCAATCTGCATAATTCCAGGTTTGGATATGAAAAAAGGCGCCGGGGGGTGACCCTCGGCGCCTTTTTTGTGGGCTGACGTTTTTCAGCTTTTCGCTTCGTCATTCGCGGCTTCGGGGCGAAGCACGCTGCCGATGGTGCCGCGCACCACCATGACTTTCACATTGGGGGCGATTTCGGCTTCGATCTCGTCAGAGCCATCCTTCACCTTGGTGATGGTGGCCACAATGCCGCCCGCCGTCACCACGCGATCCCCGCGCTTCAATTGGCCGAGCATTTCACGATGTTCCTTCATCTTCTTCTGCTGCGGGCGAATCAGCAGGAAGTAGAAGACGACGAAAATCAGAATCAGCGGCAATAATTGCATGACAACCGCCGCCGTGCCGCCTGCATCCTGGGCATAGGCAGGGCTGATGCCAAAAATTCTTTCCATGGTCCGGCGTTCCTTTTTGCGTTGATGGGGCCGGAAACTAGCGCCCGCCCCCTTTCCGTCAATAGCAACCCGGCCTATTGCGCGCGGCCATGGAACATTCTTCGCTTATCCCCGCCCTGACCCGCATTGCCGAGGCGCTTGAACGCCTGGCCCCGCCGCCCGCGGCCGCCCCTGACCTGACCGGGGCTGATGCCTTCATCTGGCACCCGGAACCGGTGGCGCGGCTATCGCCTGTGCCCAAGGTGGCGGCAGTGCCGCTGGAACTTTTGCAGGGCGTGGATCGGCAAAAAGAAATTCTGATGGAAAACACGCTGCGCTTCGCGCGCGGCTTCAGCGCCAATAACGCCATGCTGTGGGGCGCGCGTGGGACGGGCAAATCATCGCTGGTGAAGGCCGCGCATACCGCAGCCAACGGGGAAGTGCCGGGCAGCCTTGCTTTGATTGAAATCCACCGTGAAGACATCAAGACCCTGCCGGATTTGCTGCGCTTTTTGCGCGCGGGGTCTCGGCGCTGCCTGGTGTTCTGCGATGATCTTTCGTTTGAACGCGAAGATGCCGATTACAAGGCGCTGAAATCGGTGCTGGATGGCGGGATTGAAGGCCGCCCGACCAATGTTTTGTTCTACGCGACATCCAACCGCCGTCACCTCATGTCGCGTGACATGATTGAAAATGAACGCAGCGCCGCCATTCATGGGTCTGAGGCGATTGAAGAAAAGGTCTCGCTTTCAGATCGTTTCGGGCTTTGGATTGGCTTTCATAATGCCAGCCAGGATACTTTCTTCGCGATGATCGAAGCCTATGCCAAGCATTTCGGCTTGAATGTGCCGGTTGAAGATTTGCATGCGCAGGCGGTGGAATGGTCCGTCACGCGCGGGTCTCGTTCGGGCCGAGTGGCGTGGCAATTCATTCAGGATCTGGCGGGCCGCTTGGGCGTGAAGATGGAAGGCTGAAGCCCGGTTCAGCGCGCCCTGCCGGGTAATTGGGGCGCGCTGCCTAGCATGGCCACCACTTCCTTCGTGGACATGAAGCGCGGGAATTCGCCCTGCACCAATTGATCCAGGCTTGGCGCCGGCAGGCCAAGCCTTGAAGCGTAGATCCAGGAATAAGCGAGCACGCGCTGCACATGGGCGCGGGTTTCATCAAAAGGTATGGCTTCAACGAATAACAGCGCATCATCGCGGTGGCGCGCTCCCGGAAGCCATTTGGCAAGATTGCCCGGCCCCGCATTATAGGCCGCGAGGAGGCGGATCAAATCACCGCCCACCGCTTCACTGCGCGCGAGGTAATGCAGATAGCGCTGGCCCAATTCCAGTGAGAGGCCTGGGTTATGCAGCCGCTGCGCCCCTTCGCCCGCAAAGGAAGGGTCATTCGCCAAATAGGCGGCGGTGGCGGGCATCACCTGCAATAGGCCGCGCGCGCCGGCGCGGGAGACGGCGCTGGAATCAAAATTCGATTCTTGCCGTGCCAGCGCATACAGCAAAGCGGGTTCCACGCGAAAACCCTGGGAGGGCGTCAGGCGGGGCAGGGGGAAGCGCGCCAGATCACGCGGGCGGCCATCTGCCACCTGTGCCAATTCCGCAAGCTGCGCTGAGAGGTGCGTCATGCCGCCCTGGGAAGCCAGCGCCAGCATCGCCCGCAGCAGGGTAAGATTGCCGCGCGCCAAGGGCCAAAGGGCCCGCAATTCGGCTTCCGCCCGGCTGGTTTGGCCAATTTGGATCAAGGCCAGGGCGCGCCAGCCGCCTGCGGTTTCCAAAAGCGCCGCCATGCCTTCCTCACCACCCGCTTCGGCATGCCAAGCGAAACCTGGTGTCAGGCCAAGGGCGCGGCGCGCCATCAGCCCGTAGAAGGTGCGTGGTTCCTGCGCCGCCTGCAAAAGCCAGGGCACATGCATGCCCGGGTGGCGCGCGCGAATGGCGGCACGGCTGGCCCAATAAGCCGCCGCTGACCGGCCCGCGGGCGATGCGCCGCTGGCGCGGGCGGCGACTTCAAAATAGGGCAGGGCAACATCGAAATGCCCAAGGCCCCATGCCGCGAGCCCAGCGGCAAAGGCAGCGCGCCCGCTTGGTTCCAGCCGCGCGCGTGTGGCTTCTGCCGCCAAATCGAAGGCGCGTTCATCCTCACCCCGGCGAAACAGGATCATGGCGAAATCGGCCCGGAGCGCGGCGGCATAGGCGGGTGTCATGCCGCGGGCCGCTTCCATCTGGCGGAGCGCGGTATCCAGATTGCCATCGCGCACCCTATCTTGCAGGGCGCGGTCCAGTGCGGGGTTGCGGGTGAAGCCCTGATCTGGGGCTTCCCGTTCTTCCGGCGCCGCGCCCGCATCTTCAGAAAGGCGATCCTGTTGGGGGGCACTGGGCAGGTTGGCCCCGCGTGGGGCTATGCGGCGGAGCAGGGCATGGATGGCCGGCGCATCCGGATGATCAGCAAAGCGCGCCAGCCAATCGCGCAGCGCTTCATGATCCGGCTTTGGGGCGGCGGGGTTAAGCCAGCGATCCGCCAGCACATGGCCTTCCAAGCGCCGATCGGTCAGCGCCGCCGCTTCCTGTTCTGCCGCCGCCCAATCCTTGGCGAGGTGCAACGCAAAAACATCCTGAAGCCGGGCGGCATCGGTTGCGGATAGCGGCAGCGACGCGCCGCCCCTTCCCAGCAATTGAGCGGGATTTGAAGGCGCGGCGGCGGTCTGGGCGGCCCGTTGCGCGGCGGCAGGATGGAGGGATCCGAACCACAGCGGCACCATCAAGGCGGCAAGGAAAGCCACGCTCCGGCGCAGGGCCATGGGGCAGATCGCTCTCATGACCAGAGACCCTTACGCAGCTTTGCGTTGATTTTTCAACACGAAAGAACGAAATTTCATGTCACGCACAGTAACAATTACGTTTTATGGAGCTGTTTTTGGCTAGGCTATTGCGGGGGAGGCACCGGAAAGGCGCCTGTTCTGTCAGGCCCCCTAGCTGTTGCAGAAAGGAAGACGGGTTGCTCGCGCCATGCTGTTTTTGGCGTGGTTTGACGCTTTCACAGATTGGGTATTTCCTCAGGCCCGCAGAATATCGACCAGATCTTCGATAATGGTCCCTGCTTTTTGGGGATCAGCGAAGGTTGTGACCAAGCCGGATAGACCCGACACCACCCCAAGGAACATGAGATGGGGTTCCGCTTCGGCCTGAAGCGCCGCTTGGCGCGCCGATGACGCCACGGCTGCGGCGATGATTGAGATTTTTTCCTCGTCCGAGGTCGCTTTAGTCATGGTCAACCTTTCCGCTATTTGCGGCAGATACGGCATTTTGCCAGAGCAAAATCCTTAAGTAAAAGATAAAAAATTCCAAATAAAACAATAAAATTATTGTTGTTTTACTTGAAATCCCCAGATGTTTACTCCCTCATGTGTAATCTAATCATTACATCATGTATTTCGTATGTATTTTGTCCAGAAAAAATTTTCAAATTATCCGTGGGTTACGGCCCAGGTCTGAGGCAGGTTGCCAGCATATTTTTCCAACTGGGGCGGAGAGGATTATCCTTTGATCTTCTCCAACTCTGGCATTCTTGCCCGGCAGGTGACAGTTTTGTAGGGCAAGGCTACATCCATCCCGGTAATAAGGAGAACACCATGACAATCAAGACTGGCGATACCATTCCCGCAATGAAGATCATGCAGGGCACCTCGGAAGGGCCGAAGGAGCTTGATACTGCGGAATTCTTCAAGGGCCGCACCGTGGTGCTGTTCGGCGTGCCGGGTGCCTTTACGCCAACCTGCTCGGCCAAGCATCTGCCGGGTTTCGTGGAACATGCCGCGGCGCTGAAGGCCAAGGGTGTGGATGCGGTGGCCTGCATGGCGGTGAATGACGCTTTCGTCATGGGCGCCTGGGGCAAGGATCAGGGCATTACCGACCAGGTGACGATGGTTGCCGATGGCTCGGCCGCCTTCACCAAGGCGATGGGCCTGGAATTTGACCTGACGGCGCGTGGCCTTGGCGTGCGCTGCCAGCGCTTCGCCCTGGTGGCGAAGGATGGCAAGGTGACGCATGTGGCGGTTGAAGCGCCCGGCGCCTTTGAAGTGAGCAAGGCCGAAGCGGTTCTGGCCGCGCTGTGATGTGATTGCCCGGCGGCTTCTGGTAGGGGCCGCCGGCTTACCCAAGGATTGCCGCCCATGAGCATTACCCTTTGGACCTGGAATACGCCCAATGGGCGCAAGATCAGCGCAGCGCTTGAGGAGATGGGACTGGCCTATACGGTCCGCCCGGTGAACATCAGCAAGGGTGAGCAATTCAATCCTGAATTTCTGGCCTTCAGCCCGAATAACCGCATCCCCGCCATTCAGGACCCGGATGGGCCGGATGGCAAGCCGATTACGGTGTTCGAAAGCGGGGCCATTTTGCTTTATTTGGCGGAAAAAACCGGGCGCTTCCTGCCGAGAGATTTGCGCGCGCGGGTGCCGGTTTATGAATGGCTGATGTGGCAAATGGGCGGCTTCGGCCCCATGCCCGGCCAGGTGCATCACTTCCTGATGCAGCCCGAAGGCCCGGCGCGGGATTACGGCTTCAAGCGCTACCATGAAGAAACCAAGCGGCTTTACGGCGTGCTAGATCGCCGGCTTGAGGGGCGCGATTTTGTGGCAACCAGCGGCGAGCCTTCGATCGCGGATTTCGCCATCCTGGGCTGGGCCTGGCGGCATGAACGCCATCAGGTGGACCTTGCGGGCTTGCCCAATGTGAAGCGCTGGTATGAGGCGATGATGGCCCGCCCCGCGACAAAGCGCGGGTTTGAAGTTTCGCTCGGCTGACGTGCCTTGGCGCCAAGCGGGATCGCTTGGCGTCTTTGAAAATCCGATCAAATGATCTCAAGCTGTCGTTTCAGGTTTGACGCTGCGCCGCCGCGGCACTAGAAGCGGGGTGTTGCAACGCCGTGTGACTTCCACTCCTGCGGAGGGGTGGCCGAGTGGCCGAAGGCGGCGGTTTGCTAAACCGTTATAGGATTAATAGTCCTATCGTGGGTTCGAAT
>CAIMVB010000081.1 GCA_903844785.1 uncultured Rhodospirillales bacterium
ACGGTTGAGGATCTGCGCGGCCTGAAATTCCGCGTGGGTGGCTTTGCCGGCAATATTCTGCGCCGCCTTGGCGTTGTGCCGCAGCAGATTGGCGCTGGCGATATCTATCCCGCGCTGGAACGCGGCACGATTGATGGCGCCGAATGGGTCGGCCCCTATGATGATGAAAAGCTCGGCTTCAATAAGGTCGCGCGTTTCTATCATTACCCCGGTTGGTGGGAAGGCGCGTCCTGCGGCACGCTGTTCATCAATGAGCGGGCCTGGAATACGCTTCCGAAGCATTACCAGGCGATGATGGAAGCCGCCGCAGGTATCGTCACCGCCACCATGGTGCCGAAATATGACGCGCTGAACCCGCAGGCTTTGAAGCGCCTCATCGCTGGCGGCACGCAGTTGAAGCCCTTCTCTCGGCCCGTGCTGCAGGCCTGCTATGATGAGTGCTGGAAGTATTATGAGGAAGTCGCGGCGCAGAACGCCAATTTCAAGCGCATTCTGGATAGCATGAAGGCGTTCCGCCCTGATGAAATTGCTTGGTTCCGTGTGGCGGAAGGCACTTTCGACAACTTCCTGCATGCGATGTCGGCAGCTGGCCGCGTGTAAGCGTTACGCATAGCCCGCTTTGGCGGGCGACAAGATATCCGATCAGGTGGCTTCCATCTGATCGGATTTTTTGTGCCTTGGCGCATGAAAAAACCCCCATGGCAGCGCGCCATGGGGGTTTTGCGTTGAGCAGTCTGCCGCCCTTTACCTTGGCGGCCCGAAGCTTGGCGGCGGCAGATCATCCTCCTCCGATGGCGGAGCGCTTTCAATCTTGACCGTACTCGGGTCAATCCCATGCGGCTTATCCAAGAAGAAGGTGACCGTGATCGGCATAAAGATCACGATTGCGACCATGACAAGCTGCAGCACCACCCAGGGAATGGCGCCCCAGTAGATATCCGCGCTGCTGATGGACTTCGGGATCACGCTGCGTAGGTAGAACAGCGCAAAGCCGAAGGGCGGATGCATAAAGCTGGTTTGCATATTCACGCAGAGCATGACGCCGAACCAGATCAACGCTGCATCCGGGCCCACCACTGGGGTCAGCAGCTTCTGCGCTACCGGGGCCAGCATGGGCACGATGATGAAGGCAATTTCGAAGAAATCCAGGAAGAAGGCGAGGAAAAAGACCAGCAGATTGACCGCGATCAGGAAGCCCCAAACGCCGCCCGGCAGGCTGGTCAGCCCATGTTCCACCCAAAGATTGCCATCCACGCCGGCGAAGACAATGGAAAAGCAGGTGGCGCCCACAATGATAAACGCGACCATGGAAGTGATGCGCATGGTAGCCCGCATGCCTTCCACAATCAGGTCATGCAGCGCCTTGTCCTGCCAAGCGCGCCAGCAAAGCCAGATGATGGAGGCGAAAAGTGCCGTAAAGCTGATCCGGAAAGGCAGGGTCTTCATGCCCATGGTAAAGCTGACGAAGACGCAAATCGCCGTCGCCACCAAACCAACGGTATAGGCAAGCCGATCCATGTTGGTCATTTGCGTATTGCGCAGCACCGCCAGGATGATGGCGCCCACCGTGCCGAGCGCGCCCGCTTCCGTCGGCGTCGCGAGACCAAGCATGATGGTACCCAGCACCAGGAAGATCAGCACGCCAGCCGGGATGATGCCCCACATGCATTTGATGAGCAGTGGTCGGCCCGTCAGGGTACG
>CAIMVB010000082.1 GCA_903844785.1 uncultured Rhodospirillales bacterium
GCCGCCGCCGCGCGCGAAAAAGGCGTGCCAGTGATTGCCGATGGCGGCATTCGTTCATCCGGTGACCTTGCCAAGGCTTTGGCGGCCGGCGCCGATTGCGCCATGATGGGCAGCATCTTCGCCGGCACGGATGAAGCGCCTGGTGAGGTATTTCTCTATCAGGGCCGGTCCTACAAATCCTACCGCGGCATGGGATCACTCGGCGCCATGGCACGGGGTTCGGCGGATCGCTACTTCCAGGCTGAAGTGCAGGATTCACTCAAGCTGGTGCCGGAAGGTGTCGAAGGCCGCGTTGGCTATAAAGGGCCGGTGGGCGCCGTTGTCCATCAAATGGTTGGCGGCTTGCGCGCGGCCATGGGCTATACGGGCTGCGCGACCATTGCCGAATTGCAGACCAAGGCGCGCTTCCGGCGCATCACAGGCGCGGGCCTGCGTGAAAGCCATGTGCATGATGTGGCCGTGACGCGGGAAGCGCCGAATTACCGCGCCGAAGGCTGATCGGGTTTTTTGAGACCATAGGGCGCGACCAGCGCCCAAACATGGTCCGGGACCATATTGCGCATCTTGGCGGGCTCGGCGCGTTCAAGATGCAGCACGCTTTCCACGGCCTTCATTTCAACGCGTGCGCGGGCGAATTCCAAGCCGCGCGGCCCGATGCGCGGCATCAGCCAGCCGATAATGGGCCGAAGCCAATCGGGCATACGACGCAAAGGCAGGCCGCCCGCAGCGCGCCGCGTATTTTCCAAAAATCCCTTCACCGCGCCAGCGCGTTTGCCGGCGCTACCCGGCTCGGCGGTGGAGATTTCATCACCCAGCAGGCGCAGTAATTCCTCGCCCCGCGCATTGCGCACAAGCAGCCATTGCTCCCCCTGCCCGCCCATATAGCCCACCGTGATATCGGCCAGCACATTAGTGTAATCCACGCAGCTGCGGCAGGTGAGCGGGAAGAAATCAGATGGCAATTGGCTGATCGGCAATTGCAGGAAGGGAATTTCGCGCTTGCGGCCATCAGCGAAGCGCAGTTCCACATGGTAGTCGGCGCGGAATTCCAGATAGGTGATCGTCTCCGGCGCATCCGACAAAAGTTCCAGGAAGCGATGGAATTTTTCGGTGGTGGTATTGTCTGAACAGGGCGTGCCGATAACGTAAAGCGCTTCCAGGCCAAGCCGCGCTTCCAAGGCGCGCAGCGCATAGACCTGGCAGGGAATGCCAATCACCGCGATGCGCTTATGCCCCGCCGCTGCGGCGGGTTCCAGCAGCGCGAGCAAGGGCGCATAGCCCATACGCATCCCCCGGCAGGCCGCCATGGCTTCCGGCTTCGTCACCAGCACGGGCACGGGCTTCCATTTATCATCCGGGTCCGGCGCCATGGTCAGCACCGCAGTCACCGCGCCCGCTTCGAGCAATTTTTCCGCAAGACGCGTGGTGATACCGGTCCATTGGGCGCCGGGCTGCGGTGGCTTCAAGGATGCGCGCAGCATTTGCCGGAACGGGCCGAAATGTAGTTCATCGGGTCGCGAAGCGTCCCGCGCGCGGCCATGTACGGCGGCTTCCAGGCGTGGGTAATCGGGCTTGATGAATTGGCAGGCGGCACCGCAGGCCTTGGGGTCCTGCATGCGCGAAACACCGCAATCCGTGCATAGCCCGCGCGGCGCGGCATCGCGCAAGCCAGGGGCCGCGATGCCGCCCCCCATCACAACGCCAAGGCCCCGATAATGGCGCCGGCACCCAGCACCCAAAGCGGGCTGAAATCCGTCCGCCAGACGAAAAACGCGGAACAAATGGTCAGCGTTACCGTGATCCAGCTTTCGGCGGAGCCCTGCGCCAGCAGCAGCCCCGATGAGGCAATCAGCCCGACCGCGATCGGCACCAGGCCGCGTTCCACAATGCGCAGCCAAGGCTGGCCCAAAAGCCTTGCCCGCAGGCGCGAAAAGCCAAAAGCCATCAGGCTGGTTGGTACCGTCATGGCGGCTGAGGCAGTCAGCATCCCCAGAATACCGCCGACATGCCAGCCAAATAGCCCGACCACCAGAATATTGGGGCCCGGCGCTGCCTGCGCGAGCGCGAAGCGGCGCGCGAAATCCGCATCACTCATCCAGCCATGCACATCCACGACCAGACGATGCATTTCTGGCAGCACGGCAATGCCGCCGCCGACCGACACCAAGGATATGGCGCCGAAACCCAACAGCAACTGCCAGAAGATGGTCGCTGTCATTTCCCGCGCCCCCCGTGCCAGGAGGCAAGGATGCCAAAGGGCGCCAAGCCCAGCACCACCATTGGCAGCGGTACGCGGAAGAAACCGGCTGCCACCAGCGCACAAAGCCCCACGGCCAAAAGCGCCAAGGTCGGTTTCAGCTTCTGCGCCATTTTGGTCGCAGTCCCGAGCACCATCCCCGCCGCCGCGGCCGCAACACCAGCCAGCACGGCTTTGACCAATGGCACCTCACCATAGGAATCATAAAGTACCGCAAGACCCATCAGGATAATCAGCGGCCCACCAAACATGGAGCAGGAGGCCAGCAGCGAGCCCACCGCGCCATGGAAGCGATCCCCCACCATGATCGCCGCATTCAGCGCATTGGGGCCCGGTAGCACCTGACCAAGGCCCAGGGTTTCGGCATATTCCTGTTCTGTCAGCCAGCGCTTTTCTTCCACCAGCACGCGCCGCGCCCAGGCATTGATACCGCCAAAGCCGATCAGCCCGATCTTGCCATAGGTAAGGAACAGATCGGTGCGTGTCGGCGCCGGGGCGGGAGAATCACTCATACCAGCAGAGGAACCCGTCACGCCGCTTGGATCAATCCCCCAAGCGGCGCAAAACGGGGCTTATCCACCTGCTAATTGTTCTGGAACACCCGCGCCGCAAGCGCCACCTGGAACAGGGCGGTGATGAATTCCTGGCCCATGATGAATAGCTTCGGATCAAGATAGGGCAGCGCGATCAACTCATCCCCCGGTTGCGGCGGCTGGCGCGGGTCAAGCATCACCTGTCCGCTCGGGCGCCGGAGCATAAGGGTTGAACGCGCCCCACGCGCGGTCAGGCCGCCCGCCTGATCCAGGTATTGATCAATACTCATGCCCTGGCGCCACAAAACAGCGCGCGGCATGCTGACTTCGCCCTGCACCATCACCGTTTGTGATCTTTCGGGAATGACGACGACATCGCCATCTTCAAGGCGCACCGGGGCGCAGGTGCCGTCCTCATTCACCACGACCAACCGGCCTTCGGGCAGGCTGCGGCGCGCGCGGCTAATATAGGAGCCGATAAGATTAGCCTCGGCCGTGCGGGCCTGGGCCACGCCTGGCGTCATGGCCGGGGAGAGGAAAAGCTGACGCTCCAGCCGATCAAGCGCGTCATCAATCGAACGCTTCTGCTGCATGGCAAGGCGGGGGCGCAGCAGGAAGACAGCCGATGTATTCGCAAGCATCGGGTCCACCGCAATATGATCCAGGATTTGGCAGAGCGAAAAATCACGATCCGCCACCAACACAGAAGGATAAAGCCTGCTGCCTTCAATGGTCACGCGTATGGTGCGGAGCGCCACATCGGCCACAAAGGTCACCGTGTCTTGGTCCTGCAGAGTTTGGCGTGCGAGTTCAGAGATGGTGACATAGCGGGAGAATGGCTGGGCATTACGCACGCCGCGCACTACGGCATTGGTCGCAGCAGGCAGGGGCCTTGCGTAATTGATCAGATCCTGGCCACGCATGGGGCCACGGCCTGAGCTTTCAAACAAATAGTTATTCCGCACCGCCCCATCGGCGCCAATCAGTGGGCGCTGCCGGCCCACCAGGATTGTATCGCCTTCCTGCAGGCGAATTTGCGGAATTTGCCCATCCATCAAAAAGCGATAGAGATCGAGGCTGGTTACGGTGGCGCCACCGCGCTGCACGCTGATTTCCCGGAAGGAGCCGCGTGCGGGGTCAACGCCGCCGGCCCGCAGCAAGAAATCAAGGATACTGTCCGAGGCAACGCCCGCGTAGCGGCCTGGGGATTTCACAAAGCCCGCGACAAAAACGCCAATGCGCTGTGTGGAAAGCACCGTGGCATAGACCTGAACCTGCTGCGTGTAGACGCGACGAATTTCGCCTTCCACCACACGCTGCAAATCGCCAACCCGCGTCCCCGCCACGCGGACGGGCCCGATATTGGGCAGAAACAGATTGCCGGAAGGATCAATCTGCGCGACCTGTTCCGCATCTACCGCGCCCCAGGCACGCACACTGACGCGGTCCCCCGGAGCCAGCACATAATTGGGGTTGGGCGCATCAGACGAAGATTGCGCCTGCCCTGTAAAAAGCGCGGCGCCAAATACCGCCGTGGCGGGCCC
>CAIMVB010000083.1 GCA_903844785.1 uncultured Rhodospirillales bacterium
AGATGCACCGCTTCCGCGCGCAGCAATGGTCCTTGCTTATTGGAAACCACGCCCATCGGAAGCCGCCCTGCCCCGGCTTCGATTGCTGCCGCCGCGCCCGGCATGGGTTGCAGCACCTGCAAATGGCAAGCGCGCACTTCGGCGTAGAAAATATCGCGCGCCCTTTCCCATTCGGCGCCAAACAATTCCGGGAAGCTTTCACGCAAAGCGCGGCGCACATTAGCCAAGACCTGGGCACGATCCCATTGCGGCAGGCCAAATTCACGGAAGGCAGCATTCAGCCCGGCCTCGATCGCGGCCCATCCATCCACCAACGTATTGTCCCAATCGAATAAAATCGCGCGCGGGGCTTCCTTCATGCCGCGTTGCGCATGGCGCCTTTCACATGGCGGGCGAAAATCTCAAACAGCTTCCGCACCACCGGGCCGACTTCGCCATCGCCCACCGGCGCGCCATCAACTTTCGTGATGGGCTTCACGAAGGAAGTGGCCGAGGTAATGAAAGCCTCCCGCGCGCGGCGGAGTTCTTCCATGGAAAATTCACGCTCTTCAAAGGCAATGCCAGCATCGCGCAATTCCGCCATCAGCGCCGCACGGGTGCAGCCTGGCAGGATCGCATCGCTCAAGGGCCGGGTGCGGATGGTGCCTGCTTCATCCACAATCCAGAAGCTGGTTGCCGCCCCTTCGGTCACCATGCCGGTCGCTTCATGGTAAAGCACCGCTTCTATGGCGCCCTTTTCGCGCGCCGCCTGCCGCGCCAAGCAATTCGGCAGCAAATTCACGGTCTTGATATCGCAGCGCGCCCAGCGGAGATCCGGCATGGTAATGACTGAAGCGCCCCAACGATCCACATTAGTGGGATAGGGCGCGATGCGCTTTACCGTCACCACCAAAGCGGGCGGGACGGGCTTATTCGGGAAGGCGTGGTCCCGCCGCGCCACGCCACGCGTGACCTGCATATAAAGCAAGCCTTCCGTCACGCGATTGCGCCGCGCCACTTCGCGCAGCACCAGGCGCAGCGAGGCACGCGGCATCGGCATGGGCAATGCGATTTCGCGCAAGGACCTCTCAAGGCGGCTGAGGTGCAAATCCTCATCAACGAAGCGGCCATCATACAGATGCACCACCTCATAAATGCCATCGCCGAATTGATAGCCGCGATCTTCGATATTCACCGCTGCCTCGGGCTGGGGCAAATAGCGGCCATTCACATAGGCGATGCGCGACATGGGGATACCTCAGGCAATGGGGGTTGAAGGCGCACGGTCTTCGGCCTGCACGCCCAGGAATTTCAGCTTGCGGTGCAGCGCACTTCTTTCCATGCCAACAAAATTCGCGGTCCGGCTGATATTGCCGCCAAAGCGCAGCAATTGCGCTTCCAGATATTGGCGTTCAAACACTTCCCGCGCTTCACGGAGCGGCAGCGTCATGATCTCTGACCCGCGATCGAGTGTCAGTACCGCCGGCGCCGCGGCGCCAATTTGCGGTGGCAGCATATCGGGGCGGATCGGGTCCCTGCCCTCACCTGGCGCCATGATCAGCAGCCAATCCATCAGATTGCGCAATTCACGGACATTGCCGGGCCAATCATAGGCCTGCATGGCGGCGAGTGTATCTTCCGATAATTCGCGCGGCGCGATGCCGGTGACCTCGATCGCCCGCGCCATGAAATAGCGCGCGAAAAGCGGCACATCTTCGCGTCTTTCTTTCAGCGGTGGGACACGGATCGGCACCACCGCCAGGCGATAGAATAAATCTTCCCGAAAGCGCCCGGCGGCGATTTCGGCGGTCAGGTCGCGATTGGTGGTCGCGATCACGCGTACATCCACCTTCACGCGCGTGCCACCGCCCACACGTTCAAACCCTTGTTCCTGCAAGGCGCGCACGATCTTGCCCTGGGTCTCCAGCGGCATATCCGCCACCTCATCCAGCAGCAATGTGCCGCCATGGGCGCGTTCCAGCACCCCCGCGCGCCGCGCCTGGTTTTGCGGATCGGCGCCGGCTTCAACACCAAAGAGTTCTTCTTCAAAGCGCGCCGGGTTCAGAATGGCGCAATTCAGCACCACAAAGGGGCCATCGGCGCGGCGCGATTGCGCATGGATCATGCGCGCCGCCACTTCCTTGCCGGCACCAGCCGGGCCGGTCAGCAGCACACGCGATCCCGTGGGGGCCACTTTTTCAATGGCACTCCGCAATTGCACCACGCCTACAGATCGGCCGAGCAATTCCGTCTCTGGCCCCGCGCGCAGCTTCAGGTCGCTGTTTTCGCGCTTGAGCCGCGCCGCTTCCAAGGCGCGCGCCAGGACTAGCAGCAGCCGATCAGACTTGAAGGGCTTTTCGATGAAATCATAAGCGCCCTGCTGGATTGCCTGCACCGCCGTTTCAATCGTGCCATGGCCCGAGATCATGACCACCGGCATTTCCGGTTCTTCGGCATGCAGCGCTTCCAGAATGCCAAGCCCATCCAGGCGTGAATTCTGCAACCAGATATCCAGGATCACGAGGGATGGCCGGCGTGCGCGAAAGGCGGCCAGCGCCGAATCTGCATCATGGGCCTGACGCGTCTCAAACCCCTCATCGCTCAGGATGCCTTCCAGCAGCGTCCTGATATCGGGTTCATCATCAACGATCAGAATCTCATGCGCCATGCGCGACCTTGCTGCCCCTCAATTTATTATTTGTACCGCTGTGGCGGCTGACGACGGACCATCACTTTGCCAGGGAGACTCGCCCAGCGGCAAGACCAGCATGGCCCGGGTGCCTGGCCCATCCGGCCGATCGTCCAGGCTGATAAAGCCGCCATGGTCTTCCATGATCTTTTTCACAATGGCAAGGCCAAGCCCGGTGCCTTTCGGCTTATGCGTCACATAGGGTTCGGTCAGTCTTTCGCGCGGTTCGGCTTTGGGCAGGCCAACGCCATTATCGGTCACTTGGAAGGATAGCATTGGCCCTTCCACCGTAATGCGCGTTTCAATCCGCGCCGCTTCGCCGCCTTCGCGCATGGCGATGGCATCCGCAGCATTCTGCAAAAGATTCGTCAGCGCCTGGCCAATCAGGCGCCGGTCGCAGGGCAGTTTCAGCCCCTCTGGCCCTGCATGATTGTCATAGGTGATGTCCGGATACGCGTTGCGCTGCAGCACCAGCGCTTCCAGCATAAGCCTATTGGCGTCTTCTGACTTGATCACCGGCTGGGGCATGCGCGCAAAAGCCGAGAATTCATCCACCATGCGCCCAATATCTTCGACCTGGCGGACAATGGTATCCGTGCACTGGCGGAAAGTATCGGGGTCATCAGTGATCTGGCGCAGATAGCGCCGCTTCAGCCTTTCGGCGGAAAGCTGAATGGGCGTCAGCGGGTTCTTGATTTCATGCGCAATGCGCCGCGCCACATCCGCCCAGGCTGCCTTGCGCTGCGCGGATTGCAATTCCGTAATGTCATCGAAGGTCAGCACAAAGCCGGCCACACGCCCGCCCAGCGTCTCAGCCCCGATGCGCGCAAGTAAGGTGCGCCGCGCATTGCTGGGACCAATCAGGATTTCCGCCACGCGCGGGCGTTCCGGATTGGCCTTTGCCGCTTCCAGCAATTCCGTGAATTCCGGCGCGATGCGGGCAAAGGCAAGCCCAATGGCGGCATCCAGATCAACGGCAAGCAAGGCGCTCGCGGAACGATTGGGCAGTGTCACCCGCCCTTCGCCATCAAGCCCGACCACCCCGGCGGAAACGCCCGACAGCACGGTTTCGGTAAAGCGCCGGCGTTCATCAATCTGGCTATAGGCATTCATCAACTCGGCACGCTGCGCGCCAAGCTGGCTGGTCATGCGATTGAAGGAACGGGTGAGGCGCGCGACTTCGTCATCCGCCTCCCCCTCTTCCACCTTGGTTGCCAAATCGCCGCCGCGCACGCGCTCCGCCGCCAAAATCAGCCGCGAAATTGGCCGCGCAATGCGATTGGCCATGAGCAAGCCAATCAATACGGCGGCCAGCAGCACCAATAATGTCGCGATGGCGAAAATCAGGAAAAAGGTGATTTGCAGGCTTTCCCGATTGCGGTCGAGCTGATTGTATTCATTGAAGGAAAGCTCAGTGCGCCGCATATGCGCCAGCACTGAAGGGTCAAGCGGCCGGCTGATCAGTAGCATGAGCCCGGGCGGGATATTGAGCTGCACCATGGCCCGCACACGCCCTTCCTCGGCATCGCTCGGCAGCAGCACAACCTCCCCTGCCCGCGCTGCTTCAAGGGTCCAGGCAGGGGGCAATTCCGCCAGCCCTGAACCGCCCAGCCCGGCATTAGCCACCACCTGGCCCAAAATGGGCTCAAAAATGATGGAACTCGTCAGGCCGCGGAAAGCGGTATGGGTTGCGAGCAGCCGGGCAAAGGCCACGCCATTATCGGGCAGCAGCACCTGTGCGGCGCGATTGAGGTCATTGGCCATAGAAAGGATATCGGCCCGGATAGTATTGCGGTGTTCATCCAAATAAGCGCGGGATGCGACCAGGGACGCTTCCAGCGTTTCGCGCACCCTATCACTAAACCAAGCCTGGATGCCCAGGTTGAAGAAAAGCGCTGCGAAACCCGCGACCAATAAGGCCGGCACCGCCGCCACCACGCCAAACAGCAGCACAAGCCGCACATGCAGCCGTGATCCCGCCGCACCGCGCCGGCGTTCCAGCCACATCCGGGTGAGACGCGCCGCGAGAGAGGCGACCAGCAGCAGCAGCAAGGCGATATTGGCCAGGATCACCCCGGCCAATTGCCCCGGCCCCGTCGGCCCCATGGGTGTGCCACCGGAAAGTGCGGCGAAGGTTGCAAGCCCGACACCCAGGGCCAGCAGTGCCAAGCATATGGTGACAACCCGGCCAGTGACGAAATCCGCCAGCCGATTCAAAAACCCTTGAGGGCGCAGCGCCTCCTCACCCGGCCGCGGCAGGGTTTCGGCCAAGCCCTCGGTGGCCATGGTCAGGTCATGCGGCGATGCCGGATCATCACGCGCCGCGCACCACGGGAAGTTCCAATTCCCGCAGCTTCTTCCGCAGCGTATTCCGATTGAGCCCAAGCATGGCCGCCGCCTTGATCTGATTGCCTCTTGTCGCGCTCAATGCCATGCGGAGCAAGGGGCGTTCAACCTCAGCCAGCACCCGGTCGTATAATTCCTTGACCGGCATGCCATCCTTATGGGCGGCGACGAAACTCGCCAAATGGCGTTCCACGGCCTGTTCCAGTGTCATGGGCGCGGCCTGGCCATCCGGGCCGGCCACTGGCGCGGCCTCGGCCAATTCGGCTGCCACCGCATCGGCGCCAATCACTTCCTGCGGGTAGAGTGCCGCCATGCGGCGCATCAGGTTTTCCAATTCGCGCGCATTGCCAGGCCAGGCATGGCCTTTGAGCGCTTCCAAAGCTTCGGTCGCCAATTGCTTGCCGGGTAGGCCGGAGGCCCGCGCGCGATCCAAGAAATGCCGCGCCAGCAAGGGGATATCCTCAAGCCTTTCGCGGAGCGGCGGCAGGCGGATTGGCACCACATTCAGGCGATAGAAAAGGTCTTCGCGAAACAGCCCCTGGCGGATTTGCTGGCGCAAATCGCGGTGGGTTGCGGCGACAATCCGCACATTGGCCTTGATGGGCTGGCGCCCGCCGACCGTGGTGAATTCGCCTTCCTGCAAAACGCGGAGCAGGCGGGTCTGTGCCTCGGGCGGCATATCGCCGATTTCATCCAGGAATAGCGTGCCGCCGGCGGCCTGTTCAAACCGGCCAATGCCGCGATTAAGCGCGCCGGTGAAGGCGCCGCGCTCATGGCCGAAAAGCTCGGCTTCGATCAATTCGCGCGGGATCGCCGCCATATTAATGGCAACAAATGGCCCGGCGCGGCGCTTGCCGTAATCATGCAAGGCGCGGGCAATCAATTCCTTGCCCGTGCCGCTTTCACCGGTGACCATAACGGTCAAATCGGTGGTGGTGAGGCGCGCCACCGTCCGATAAATCTCCTGCATGGCGGCGGAGCGGCCGATCAGGGGAAGCTTTTCACCCTCTGCTTCCTCAGGCGGCGGTGCATCAGGGGGCGCGGCCAAAGCGCGTTCCACTGTGCTCAAAACTTCCTTCAAATCGAAGGGCTTGGGCAGATATTCGAAAGCGCCGCGTTGGGTTGCCTTGATGGCGGTGGCGAAGGTGGATTGCGCGCTCATGACAATCACGCGCATCTCTGGGCGGATGCGGCGAATGCGTGGCACCAGATCAAGCCCGTTTTCATCTGGCATGATCACATCGGTGATCACCAGATCGCCCTCACCATCCTCAACCCAACGCCAAAGCGTGGCGGCCGAGGAAGTGGCGCGCACCTGATAGCCAGCGCGGCCCAAAGCCTGGCTCAAGACCGTGCGGATGGCGCGATCATCATCGGCAATCAGAATGGTGCGGGATTCGTTCATGCGGCGCTCTCCTGCCAACCGGCCGGGGGTGCCGGCATGGAAAGTCTGAATTGGGTGCGGCCTGGGCGGCTATCGCATTCGATAAGCCCGCCAAGATCAGTGACCAGCTTCGCGACCAGCGCGAGACCAAGCCCCTGCCCGCCGCGTTTGGTCGAAACAAAGGGCTCAAACAGCGTTGCCTGGATTTCCTCAGGAATGCCGGGGCCATTGTCGCGCACGGTGACCAGCAGCGGCAGATGTACCCTTTCGGTCGAGGTCGGCACCGCGATGCGCACGCCATGCTGGTAAGCGGTGGTGAGCACAATCTCCCCATGCACAGCGTCCACCGCTTCGGCGGCGTTCTTCACCAGGTTCAGGATGATCTGCACCAGAATATCCCGATTGCCCCAGATTGGCGGCAGGGAAGGATCGTATTCTTCAGAAATTTTGAGATGCGCGGCAAAGCCGGTTTGCGCAATGCGACGCACATGATCCAGCACCTGATGGATATTGACTGGCCCCAAATCCACAGGACGTTCGGAGAAAATGTCGAAGCGATCCACCAGGCCGCTGATGCGATCCACCTCATCCTGAATGAGCAGGCAGAGTTCCCTATCCGCTTCCGGCGCATTCTGTTCCAGCAATTGCGCTGCACCGCGAATACCCGAAAGCGGGTTTTTCACCTCATGCGCCAGCATCGCTGCCATGGCCGAGGCACCGCGTGCCGCGCCCCGGAAACTAAGCTGCCGGTCGAGCATTTGCGCGGTTGAACCATCCTGCAAGGTTAGCACCACAGCGCCTTCAATTTCATGCAAAGGTGCGCCGTGAATGGAAACGCCGCGGCGATTGATGCGCGGGCTTTCAAGCAAAAGATCATAATCCGAAACCGGCGCATCGAACCGCCGGATTTGCGCCAGAACAGAAAAAACGCGGTTATCCCGCGGCAGAAGATCGCTAAGCCGCATCTGGCAAAGCGCGCTCGCGGATAGTTTGAAGAATTGTTCAGCAGCGCCGTTGACGAAGGTGAAACGATCCTCCGCGTTCAGCACCACGGCGGGCACCGGTAATGCCGCCAGCACTGTGGCGCTATCCAGGCGCGGTTGGCCACGGCCCTGCGCCGGGATGCTGGGGCGCGCATTCATGCGGCGATCCGCCCTTCCCCGGCTTCGCGATAGGCATCGCGCACCGCAGTCACGCCCTGTTCGATCAGCGGGTCAAAAAAGCCATCAATCAACCCCCGCACCGCTTCCGCAGTGATGGCGTGATTGACTGTCACACGAAACTCAGCCGAACCGGGCAGGCCTTTGGAATACCAGGCAACATGCTTGCGCGCGATCCTTATGCCGGGTTCCTGCCCGTGATGTTCCAGCATCAGCGCGTAGTGTTCGAGCAGGATGCGCTTTTGGTCGGCCAGGCTTGGGTCTGGGATGCGCGTGCCGTGCATCAGATAAGCCGCGACCTGGCCAAGCAACCAAGGCCTGCCATAGGCACCACGGCCAATCATCACCCCATCGGCGCCGGATTGGCGCAGCGCTTCTTCGGCATCTTCGACGCAAAGGATATCGCCATTGGCGATGACCGGGATCTGCACCGCTTCCTTGACGTTGCGGATAAAGGCCCAATCGGCCTGGCCCGTATAAAATTGCTGGCGCGTGCGGCCATGGATGGTGACCAGGCGAATGCCACATTCCTGCGCAATCCGCGCGAGCTTTGGCGCATTCAGGCTATTATGATCCCAGCCCATCCGCATCTTCAGCGTGACCGGCACCGAAACGGCTTTCACCATCGCTTCGAGAATGCGCGCGGCGGCGATTTCATCGCGCATCAGGGCGCTGCCGGCGCTTTGCCCCAAGGCCACTTTCTTCACCGGGCAGCCGAAATTGATATCCACCACGGCGGCGCCGCGATCCACCACCAGCTTTGCCGCTTCCGCCATGGTTGAGGGGTCACAGCCGGCCAATTGCACGGAAGCGGGGCCGCCAAAGCCATCGAGTTCCGCCATTTTCAGGGTTTGCCGGTTCTCCCGCACCATGGCCTGAGAGGCGATCATCTCAGACACCACCATGGGCGTGCCGAGCGACCGCGCCAGACGCCGGAAGGGCTGATCCGTCACGCCGGACATGGGCGCCAGGATGACAGGGGCTGAAATGGCCAAGCCGCCAAGGTCAATCGACTTCAGAAGAGGCAAATTCATGCCGCACCACCCGTTTTTGCACTTAATTTGTGCAAGATATCAAAAAAACACATGCTTTACAAGGCTTGCCTTAGGAATGTGCATTTCGAAGCAGGAATTGTGCCGCTTATGATACGGTCCCCATCTGGGCAGGCCCTCAAGTCTCGCCCTTCCCGAATAATTGCAGCGTCATGCCGCCGGGCTCACCCTAGGGTTGAATTGGCGAATACCCGCCACTCCTCACGCAAAGTTTTTGATTTCAACACAGCTAATGCTTGACACCGTTAACACTTAAAACAATTGTTAACCTGCGATCTCAAGTGCCCCCCCACTTGTCTGAAGCGCCACGGCGTCCCCCCGGTTGTGCCGTGCCGCTCCGGCCAAGTGCATTGAGGAGATGCTAGTTCATGCTCAGACCACGTAAGGATCACCTTTCGCTTTATGAAAAGGTGGCACTTGGCGCCAAGGCTTACAGCCCGCAACCAACCCTCGGCACGCGGGAGGGTGAGAACTATATCAGACCAGCCCCGCCCTCAGCGAAAATAATCCGCGAAGAAGTTGAAGCCGAAGTCGATTCCTCTGAACTCACGGCACTTGTGGTCACGGAATCATCCAAGCTTGTTCATGGCCAGCAGGCGCTCATCTCCAAACTCGCCAATACTTGCCGAATGCTGGAACGCGAGAGGGATTTTTGGAAGAAAAAGGCGGAAGCCTCTGTCCCACAGGGGATTTTTTGGGGAAACGCTGATGAGGGCGAACGGATTGAGGCCGTTCGCAAACTCCTTGCGCGGGAACTCCATCCGGATAAGGCGGGCCTATCAAGTTCGGAAGCGGCCCTGCGCAGCAGCTTGTTCCAATCCATCTGGCCGCAGATTGACCAGATCACCAAAAGCCATAAGCGTCGTTGAGCCTGTGTCTGACGGTCACCCGCGGCGGGTGACTTGGCTGCTGAGCGCGAAAATTTCCAGCTTTGGCAATTTCGACTAACCTCTTCACATGAAGACCATCGCGCTCCTTCTCTCGGCCGGGCATGGCAGCCGCTTTGGCGCGGCGCGGCCCAAGCAATTCCTGCCCTTATTGGGTCGCCCCGTGCTGCGCCATGCGGCCGAAGCGCTTTTGGCCGAAGGGTTGGTGGCAGCCCTGCAACCTGTCGCCCCGGCCGGCGAGGAAGCGTTTGTTGCCAGCCTTTTGGAGGGGCTGCCCTGCCTGCCTGTGGTGGCAGGCGGCGCGACACGGGAAGAAAGCGTACGTGCGGGTTTGGCGGCCATCGCCGCGCAAGCGCCGGATTTTGTGCTGGTCCATGATGCCGCGCGGCCCGTGATCCCGAAGGGCACCATCCCTGCCCTGCTTGCGGCACTTGATAATGCGCCCGGCGCCATCCCAGCCCAGCCGGTGGCAGATACGCTGAAGCGCGTGGTGGATGGGCTGATCCAGGAAACCGTCCCGCGTGAAGGCCTGTTTCGTGCGCAAACCCCGCAAGCCTTCCGATTCGCCGCCCTGAAAGCCGCCCATGAGGCCAGGGTGGGGGCCGTGACGGATGATGCCTCCCTGCTTGAAGCGCAGGGTCAGGCGGTTGCCATTGTGTCCGGCAGTGAGCGTAATGTGAAAATCACCTGGCCAGAGGATTTAGCCCGCGTGGAAGCCGATATGATTGCCCGCATGATCCCGCGTACCGGGACAGGCTTTGACGTGCACCGCCTGGTGGCGGGGCGTCCCTTAATCCTGTGTGGCATTAATGTCCCGCATGATCTTGGTCTTGATGGACATTCTGATGCCGATGTTGGGCTGCATGCGCTTTGTGATGCGATTTACGGCGCGCTGGCGGAAGGCGATATTGGCCGCTGGTTCCCGCCCTCTCAGGCCACATGGAAGGATGCCGATAGCGCCGAATTCCTGCGTCATGCCGCTGGGCGGGTTGCCGCGCGTGGTGGCGTTTTGGTGCATGTGGATGTGACGCTGATTTGTGAGCGCCCGAAGATCGCCCCCCATGCGGATGCGATGCGCGCGCGTATCGCGGAACTTGCGGGCATGGGTGTCGCTTCGGTGTCGGTGAAGGCGACCACTACTGAGCGCCTTGGTTTTACCGGGCGTGGTGAGGGTATTGCCGCACAGGCGGCAGCGACCATTCTGCTACCGCCCTAAGGGGGCAAGGCCCGCTTCAGGTGAGGCCCAATCCCTCCAACGGGGGATTGGCAATCAGCTTGGTATGGGCAGCCGCTTCTTGCGGTTTACCAATCAGATAACCCTGGGCACTATTGCAGCCTTCCAGGATCAAAAGCCGCATTTGATCCGCCGTTTCCACCCCTTCGGCCGTAACCGCGATGCCAAGGCTGCGCCCAAGGCCAATGACAGATCGCAGAATGGCAAGGCTTTGCGCACTTTGCGGAAGATCCCGGATGAAGGAACGGTCCACCTTCAACCGGTCGAATGGGAAGGAGCGCAGCTGCGTCAAGGAAGAATAGCCGGTGCCAAAATCATCCATGGCGATATGGCAGCCAAGGGTACGGATGGCGGCCAATTGGGCTGGCGCATCGCCGCTGGCGGGCAGCAGCACGGTTTCAGTTACTTCCAATTCCAGGCGGTGCGGCGCCAGCCCGCTTTCTGCCAAGGCTGCGCGCAGGCTGGCCAATAGGCGGCCATCCTTGAATTGCGCCGGGGCGATATTGATCGAAACGGAGAGGCTTTCCGGCCAGCTTGCGGCGGCACGGCAGGCTTCCCGCATGACCCATTCGCCCATCCGCCCCATGAGGCCCAGCTTTTCGGCGAGCGGCAGGAAATCATTGGGCGGCACCAAGCCGCCTTCAGGCTTGCGCCAGCGGATCAGCGCTTCAAACCCAGTCAGCCGACCCTCGGGAAGCGCGATCAAGGGCTGGTAATGCAGTTCAAATTGGTTTTCGCAGACCGCGCTGCGCAGCGCGATTTCAGCGCTCCGCAACGCCTTGGCGCGGGCATCCATATCCGGGCGGAAGCGGCGCCAGCGGGGCATCGCATCCCCCTCCTGTTCAAGGCTGGAACGGGCAAGGCCGGCGCAGCGCAGCAATAGCGGCGCTTCCGCGCCATCTTCCGGCGCCAGAACAAAGCCAAGCCGTGGTGTGACATTCACCGCCTCACCCAGGACCAGATAAGGATGCGCCAATAGCCCTGTCAGGCGCCTGGCCATTGATTCGGCTTGCGCGGCGGTGGTGACGCCAATTTGCAAAATGGCGAATTCATCCCCGCTGAGGCGCGCGACCAGATCGGTGTCACGAATGGCGGCGGAAAGGCGCCGGGCTGCGGCGCGCAGCAATTCTTCCTGCGCGGCATGGCCAAGATTGGCCGAGACATGCCGCAACCCATCCAGATCCAGCACATGCACCGCAATACTGGCGGCGCGGCGGGCGGTGCGGATCAGCGCGGTGCTGACCCTGGCGACGAACATGGAGAAATCGGCCAGCCCCGTAACGCCATCCTGCCCCCCGCCACCTGGCAAGCTATGGCGGGTTTGAAGGGCCAGGGCCCATGTCCCCGGCCCAGCATTGCGGATGATAAAGCCAAGGCCCGGGGCGCCATCCAGGGTCACTTCCCGTTCGTCTTCATCTGGGTTCCAAGTGGCGGCCGCGCAAGCTTGCACCAGGGCAGACGCGGCATTGGGTTCCAGCCTTGGGCTGTTATCCAACAAATCGGATAGGCCGCTGAAGCGAGTGGCGATCCCACGCCCAAGGCCAAGTAGCGCAAGCGCGCCTTGGCCAAGCGCACCTATTTGCAGGCTGCTATCAAAGGTGAGGCGATTATCCATCAGGCCAAGCCATCCCATGGCTTGTCGTTTTGGGCGTGTGTGCAGGCGCCGCTGCCCTTTGGGTTCGGGCGCCAGATCCGGCATACTCTCATGCGCTTCCCTCCAGAACGGTTCTGCCTCTGGGAAGGCCAGCAAGGCCAAGGCAGCGCCACCCGCTATAAGCGACGGAGATGAAGGAAGGGTGGAGAGTGTCATTTTATGCACAATACCCGTATAGGTTGAATTTCTTTTTTTGTCCACCCCAAATTAAAATGCATTGCAAAATGCGAGAGAAACTGCGCAAAAAAAGAGGGCCACCCCATTGGGATGGCCCTAAGGCAAGGTTGAGGAAGGCTAAGCTGCCAGGAGCGGGCTATCCCGCTACCAGACAAGGTAGGTGTTGCATTAAGCGTGCCAGGATTTTGGCCTGGCAAAACCCGCAAAAAGCGGCCTTGCCTTAGTTGGATCGTTCCAAAATTGAGACGTAGTTGGCCACTGCCGCGCCGCCCATATTAAAAACGCCAGCCAAATCTGCACGCGGAAGTTGCATCGCGCCCGCCTGGCCGCAAAGCTGCATCGCCGCCAGCACATGCATGGAAACCCCGGTGGCGCCAATCGGGTGCCCCTTGGCCTTCAGGCCGCCGGAGCGGTTTACCGGCAGCTTGCCGCCCGCCGCCGTCCAGCCTTCCAGCGCGGCGCGGCCGCCCTTGCCTTCAGCGGCAAGACCCATCGCTTCATATTCAATGAGTTCAGCAATAGTGAAGCAATCATGGGTTTCCACAAAGGAAAGGTCACCCACGCCGACGCCAGCCTGTTCATAGGCGCGCTGCCAGGCGGCCCGCGCCCCGTCAAAGCGGATGATATCGCGCGCGGCGATGGGCAGGTATTCATTGACCTGCACCGCGGCGCGGAACCGCACCGCCTTGCCCATGGCGCGCGCTGTATCCTCATCAGCCAGCACCAACGCCGCCGCGCCATCGGATACCAGCGAGCAATCAGTGCGCTTCAAAGGCCGCGCCACATAGGGGTTCTTCTCGCTCTCGTTGCGGCAGAAATCGAAGCCGAAATCCTTGCGCATCTGCGCCCAAGGATTGTCCACCCCATTCTTATGGTTCTTGGCCGCGATCATGGCCAGCGCATCGGATTGGTCGCCATGGCGCTGGAAATAGGCTTCAGCGATACGGCCAAAAACGCCAGCAAAGCCGCCTTCAATATCCGATTCCGTTTTGCGGTAGGATGCGGTCAGCAGGATCTCGCCAATCTTCGGGCCCGGGGTCGCGGTCATTTTCTCCGCGCCCACCACCAGGGCGAAGCGGCCACGACCGGCGGCGATGAAATCCCGCGCGCCATGAATGGCCGCACTGCCGGTGGCACAGGCGTTTTCATAGCGCGTGATGGGCTTGAAGCGCATCTCTGGCACGCTTTGCAGCAGCAGCGATGCCGGGAAACCCTGGGGCGTGAAGCCTTCCCCGAACACACCAACGAAGCCAGCATCAATTTCGGCGGCGGAAATCCCGGCATCCTCGATCGCCGCGCGCGCTACGCGCGTGATCAGGCTTTCAAGATCGGGTTCGGCTTCCAGCTTGCCAAAGGGGCTATGCGCCCAGCCGATAATGGATGCCTCAGGCATGGTTTTCCTCCGCGAATGAGGCCTGCACCCTAGCTAAAGGCGCGCTGGATCGGAAGCCTTTCCGGCTCCGCTGGGTTTCAGACAGGCAGTTTCAGGCTTGCAGGCAGGATTCCGGCAGAAGGCCGCGCCAAGCTGGAGGGTGACGCCATACTTGTCAGGTCAGGTGCCTCATCCAGCGCCAATTCCGCCGCCATCAGGGCGATATGGGTCGAAATGGCATGATCAACCGGCACTCTTCGCAATGGCCCTGGCGATGAAAGGTTTGCCAAGCCCGCTTCAAGCGCCGCCCCCTGGACCATGATGGCAGCATGGCCCGCCAGCAGAATATCAATGGCGCTAAAATCCGGCGGTGCTTCTTCCTGTTGGATGGCAACACCATCGGCCAAATCGGCCACACGATAGGCGCGGCCTTGAAACACCACGCCCTGATCAGGCAGCAGCAGCAAATCCTCAATGGGCGCCATATTGCCCAAAACGCCTGGGCGTACCCTGAGCAAAGGGCCCCGATAGGGTAATTGGCGAATGCCGATCACGCGCTGAAAAGGCGCAATCCCAGGGGTCACGGCCAGAAGCATCATGCCCGGCCCAAGCTTCGCGGCGAGCCTATCCCCGCGCGAGGTCATGACCCTTGAATCTGCGGCAATACCCTTCAAGCCATTCCCCTTCCGTCCTTAATTACCGCCCCCAAGCATTGTCGGATTATTTATTTACTGAAACGCAACCAAAGATAAAAGGGTATCGCCGAAAGGCGCGGCACGCGGCATGCAGTCCAACGCTGCCAGACTGCCTGCTTTCGATGGATGAAACCCATGCCGCTTGATCTTTCGGCCCTGCCGCCCGCCCAGGAACCTCGCCCAACACGGGCCGAGGCAATTGCGGCTGCCCTGGCCGAGGCAATCACGCGTGGCGATCTTTTGCCTGGAACCACGCTGGAGGAAGAACGCCTTGCGCTGATTCATGGCGCATCGCGCACCCCAGTCAGGGAAGCGCTGCGGCTTTTGGTGGCGACTGGCTTGGTGGAACAACGCCCGCGCCGGGGGGCGGTGGTGGCGCGGCCTGAGCCGCGACGGGTGGCGGAGATGTTCGCCGCCATGGCTGAGCTTGAGGCGATTTGTGCCCGGCTTTGCGCGGAAGCCCTGTCACGTAAGGAAAAATCCAAACTGAAAGCGCGGCATGAAGCCATGGCAAGGCTTGTTTCCGTGCATGATCTGGCGGGCTATCGCGCGGCCAATGTCGCTTTCCATGAGGCGCTGTATCAAGGCGCCGGCAATGCCTATTTGGCCGAATTGGCCGATGCAACGCGGCGGCGTTTGGCGCCTTTTCGTGCAGCGCAGCTGGGTGGCAAGGACCGGCTGGCAGCATCCCATGCCGAACATGGCGCCATCATTGAAGCCATTATTGCGGGCGATGGAGAGGCTGCCGCCGCTGCTGTGCGCGCCCATCTTGCCGCGACTGAAGGCAGCCTTGGCGTGATGGCGCGGGAGCAATTAGCGGGCTGAATAACGCCACGCGGCTGGGCAAGTGCATCGCTCAACGCCTAAATTGTATGCAGCATTGTATACAATTTAGCTTTCAGGCGGCTTTTGAGCGCGGCACGCGAATTGCGGAAGACAGTTCATGGACCTGTCTTCCCTTTCCTTCCAGCGCGCCGCGCTGCATGCCGCTTACCGCGCCGGGCTCACGCCCCAGGCGGTGATGGCTGAGGCGTTGCGGCGCCTGGAAGCCGCCGCCGATCCCGGCATTTTCCTTGATGTGACACCGCAAGCGGATGTGCAGGCGGCAATCACCGCCCTGCCTGGCTTTGACCCAAAAGCCTTCCCG
>CAIMVB010000084.1 GCA_903844785.1 uncultured Rhodospirillales bacterium
GCCCACCAAGGCGCTATCCGCCGTGCGCGGGGTTGCCACCAAAAGCCCCGGAAAGGCTGTTGGGCGCGGCGGTTCCTGGCCGTGGAACAATTCCTCATAAAGCCGCTCACCGGGGCGCAAACCGGTGAAGCGGATTTCCACATCCTCATCCGGGCGCAGCCCCGCCAAGCGGATCATGCGCCGGGCCAGATCAACAATCTTGACCGGCTGGCCCATATCCAAAACAAAAATGCCGCCCTCGGCCAATTCCGGTGGCTGGCCCTCGGGATCGGTGGTGCCGACGACACTCGCCTGCAACACCAAGCCCACCGCTTCGCGCACCGTCATGAAATAGCGGCGCATATCGGGGTGTGTGACGGTCAGCGGCCCGCCGTGTTCCAATTGCCGGCGAAATAGCGGCACCACGCTGCCGGTGGATCCCAACACATTGCCAAAGCGCACCGTAATGCAGCGCATCCCGGTTCGGCCATGGCGCGCTTCACGATCCAGCGCCTGGCAATACATCTCCGCCAGGCGCTTTGACGCGCCCATCACCGATGTCGGGTTCACGGCCTTGTCGGTGGAAATGAACACCATCGCTGCAGTACCAATACTGCGCGCCGCTTCCGCCACCACACGAGTCCCGAAGGCATTCGTCAGCACACCTTCCAGCGGATCATTTTCCACCATCGGCACATGCTTCAGCGCCGCGGCGTGAAAGACCAATTCCGGCTTGATGTCTTCAAACAGGCGCCGAATGCGCGCCTCATCCCGCACATCGGCAAGCACCGCGCGGCGCGGCACATCCGGGTGTTTTTCGCGCAATTCCAAATCAATTTCATAAAGCAGGAATTCGCCGTGATCGAGCAAGGTGAGCGATGCGGGCCCAAGAGCCGCCACCTGCCGCGCCAATTCGCCGCCAATCGTCCCACCCGCGCCAGTGACAAGCACGCGCCGGCCTTGCACCAGCCGCGCCATGCCTTCGCGGTCCAAAGGCACTTGCGGACGATCCAGCAAATCCTCAATCGAAACCGGGCGCAGTTCCACGCGCCGCACGGCCTCACTGCCCGCCGGATCAAGTCGTGTGGGCGTTGGCGCGCGGCGCAGCGGCACGCCATGGCGATCCGCCGCATCCAATAGCGCTTCCAGCGCCGGGCCTTCGATATCGGGGCCGGAAAGCACGATCATCGAGGGTAGCCGCCCTTCCGCGCGTAGCCGATCCAATACCGCATCAGCTTCTTCCACCGTGCCCAGGATCAAATGCCCCTGCATGCGGCGCCCCGCCTGCCGGGCGCGTAAGGAAAGGATACCAATCACGCGATAGGGGGCGCGCCGGTCGCGTTCCAAGGCACGAATGAAAAGATCCGTCCCTTCCGCAACCCCCACCAGCAGCACGGTTTGCGCATCGGGCGCCGCTTCGCCGGCATGGCGTGTGGCCTGCACCAGCGCCAACACACGCGCGCCAAGCAGCAGCGCGCCAAGCAGCATGGCATGGATCAGTGGAAAGGCTGGATTGGCCGGCTGCCAGCCGCCAAGGATTTGCCCGCCCAGCCAAAATAACAGCGCCCCACCAAAGGCGGCGCCAGCCACCGCCAGCAAATCGCGCAGGCCGACAAAGCGCCAATATTGCTGCGGCAGGCGCAGCACCGCACCGGCGGCCAAAAGCGCCAGCACCGCGCCCGGCCCGGCCAGCATCCACCAGGCGCCGGATGGCCAATGGCGCGGCTGTACGGCCCAAACCGCCAGCACCAGGGCCAGCAAGGCAAGCAGGCCATCAAGGGCCAGATTCAGCAGAATCCGATTGGAAGGGCGGCGCGACACGGGGTGTTTCTAGCCCATAAGCGCCATGGGGGGAATCAGCAGAAAAGCTTCAATCCTGCTGGCGCGGCATAAAGCCAGTCAGGCGGCCATAAAGGGCTACCAGCCGTGCAGCCTCCGCACCCCAGGCAAAACGCGCCAAAGCGGCTTCTCGCCCCGCGCGGCCCATGGCAGCGCGCCGCGCCGGGTCTGCCAAAAACCCGATCTCGGCCGCGATGGCGGCAGGGTCTGAGGCATCCACCAAAGCCCCGCAGCGGGCCGCTTCGATCACCGCCGCCACTTCCACGCCATCGGCGGGGGCAATCACCGGCAGGCCGGCCAGCATGGCGTCGAACAGCTTATGCGGCAGCGCAAGGCGATGATTCTCAGCGCCGGGCTGGAACAGGATCAGCGCAATATCGCAGCGCGCCGCGGCGGCGAGCGCTGCTTCATGCGAAAGCCAGCCCAACGCTTCAATCCGCGCCGCCACGCCAAGCGCTTTCGCCTTGGCCCAAAAATCTGCCTCACTGCCATCGGTGAAGCGACCAATCAGGCAAAGCCTGGTCTCTGGCGGGCAAAGCGCCAAGGCCGCCAGCATTTTTTCGGACCCCCGCGCGCGGCTGAGCGCGCCGAGATGCACAAGCCTCAGAGCGCCAGGCGCATGCAGGCGCGGCGCCACATCACCCAGGGCATAATTGCGCACAGCCACAACGCGCCCCGGGCCGCCAAAGGGCGCATCCAGCCCATCCTTCGCCACCACCACCGCATCCGCGGCGCGACCCATCAGCCAGCAAGCGCCATGGAGCAAGCCGCGCAGTACCGGACGCAGCAGCGGCGGCGCCCTGCCATCGAACCGTGATGGGTAATGTTCATGCACATCCAAGATAATGCGCGCGCCGGTCCACCAGCCCACCAGCAACGCCGCCGCCCAGGCATCAGGTTCCGAGGCATGGATAACCTCGGCACGTTGACGCGCCGCACGCAGCGCAAGGCGCGGAATACCAAGCATACGCCGCAAGCCACCACGGCGCGCAGGAAAGCTTGCGATCGCAACGCCCGCTATACGTTGCGGCACCGCGCCAAATGCCGGTTCAGGGCATAGATGGATCACGGCATAGCCGGCTTCGGCCAGGCTCGCGCCTTCTTTCAGCACCACACGGATATCGGCAGGCGGATGCGCGGCGGACAGCAACAGCACCCTGGGGCGC
>CAIMVB010000085.1 GCA_903844785.1 uncultured Rhodospirillales bacterium
GATAGTGGTACTGTCTTGAAAGCACGTTGGCAGCACCCTGGACTGAAGCTGTATTCACACGCCTAGCCCAGCAAAGCAGAGCGATAGCTAGTTGCTGCTATAGCCCGCCTTGATATCCGCATCTTTTGCAGTTGCGCTCCGCAGGTCAGGATCACCATGGCCACCACCACCCGGCGTTGCCAGAATAACCGTATCACCGCGTGACAATACATATTGCTTTTTGGGATCTACTTTGGCGCCATTGATCCTCAGCACGCCTGGCGCGCCTGCCTTGCCACCTTCAATGCCGAAGGCTGGAAAGATTGTGCGCTCAGCCAGGAAGGAAACGGCGATGGGTGAGTCAGACCGGCTTTCCAAGGCGATTTCCTGCCCCAAGCCTCCACGATGGCGCCCGGCGCCACCGCTGTCAGGGCGAAGGCGTTTGTATTGCACCCGCAGGGGCGCAATATGTTCGGTAATTTCTATTGCCGTTGACGATACATTCGATGGCCAGGAAAGGCAGGACAAGCCATCACCGCGGATATTGGCGCCCATACCACCATTGTAGAAAAACATATTTGCATAGGGTTTGCCATTGGCGTTCACGCCAGATTGATTCATGCCCCACATTGGTGAACCACAAGCGGCCATAACCCTTTCAGGAACAACCTGCCCAAGGCAGCCAAAGACCAGCATCGGCAAATAATGTCCGATCAACATGCGTGAACCGCCCGAAGCCGGAAATACCGGATTCACAATGCATCCTTCAGGCGCAACAAGGGAAATGGGCCGCCAAGCACCTTCATTATTTGGCAGATTCGGGCTTGTGCAGACCTTCACCCCATACATCGTCATGGCGTAAGTGTAGCAAAGCGCACAATTGATCGCGCGATCCACCTGTGAATCCGTGCCAGTATAATCGGCAATGATCTGATCGCCACGGATGGTTAGGGCAAGCCTGATCGTCACCGGCTTATCCATCAGCCCATCTGTCTGTAATTCGCTGGTATAAGTCCCGTCTGGAAGTGCCGCGATGGCGGCGCGCATTGCGGTTTCGCAACGCGTATGAATTTCCGCCGCAAGTTTCTTCAAATCATCAAGCTTGGCCTGCTCCATCAGGATATGCAGCCGTTCTTCCATCAGATCCAAAGCGACAACCTGCGCCCATAAATCACCCATTGTCTGTTCTGGCGTGCGGACATTCTTGCGTAGAATCGCAACTAATGTCTCATCCACCTCGCCAGCTCGCATCAGCTTTAATGGCGGGATTTGTAGCCCTTCCTCAAAAACCTCCCGCGGTTCTGGGCTTCGAATTTTACCACCAATATCGGGCGCATGCGCGGTGGAAGCGCTGAATGCCACAAGCTTGCCATTACGGAATATCGGTTTGGCGACAGTAATGTCGGGCAAATGCCCGGTACCCAGCCAAAGATCATTGGTGATCAATACATCCCCGGGCTTAAGGGTTTCCGGCGGAAAAAACCTCAGGAAATGCTTCACCGTTTCGGGCAGCGTGCCGATGAAGCTTGGGATGCTTTCGGTCGCCTGCACAAGGCTTTGCCCAGCGGCATCGGTCACTACGCAGGAAAAATCATAGCTCTCTCGTACCAGGGTGGAAAAGCTGGTGCGCACCAAGGCCGCCGCCGCTTCATCAACAAGTGAAATCAACCGGCGCCAGAGCAATTCCAATTCAACGGCGTCAAAGCCTGGCTTTTCCTGATGCGTGTCGCCGTTCATGCCACATACTCCGCCAGAATCGAACCCTCAGGCAGCAAGGATATGCGCGCGCCGGGCCCCACCACGAAAGTGCTTTCATTTTCTTCGAAAACCGCGGGGCCCATAATGTCTGTTCCGACTTCCAAGGCATAACGATCATAAACGGGCGTTGGAAGCCTCTCCCCGATATCTGCGAAAAAAACCTCTCGATAGCCTTTCAGGGCCGCATGGCTACCACCCGGTTTATCAAGCCGTAACTTACCACCAGCACCCGGCATAGGCGCAACTACGGAAACGCGCAGCGCCACAAATTGCGCGGCGGCGCCAGGTGGCGTGCGACCAAATAAGCCACGATAGGCGCGTTCAAAGGCCGCAAGGATATTTTGCTGATCCAATGAATCCGGCAAGGTAACGGTAATTTCGAAGCCTTGGCCGATATAGCGCATATCAGCCAATCGCCTGATGCGCGCCAGGCCCATTTCTGCGCCCGTCTCTTGAATGAGTTTCACCCCTTCCGCCTCAAGCCGGGCGAAAATATCACTCGCGAGCGCAAGATCAGTACCAATAAGCGGCATATTGAATGACGCCACGCGGTCAATACGCGCGGGCGCCATCAACATGCCAATCGTACTGCCGGCACCAGCACCTGGCGGGCATACCACATGCTTAACGCCGAGTTTTCGCCCGACATGCCACGCATGCACGGGCGCCGCACCACCGGTTGCAAGCAAGGCGTAATCCTGGGGCACCCGCCCGCGCTCGGCAATCGCTACACGTGCTGCACCCGCCATGTTTTCATTGACCACATCATGGATACCAAAGGCCCCACGCAAGGCATCCAGCCCCATGGTCGCAGATAATTGCCCAAGCGCTTGCTCGGCCTTGGCCTGGTCAATACGCATCGCGCCACCCAGGAAGAAATCCGCATTCAGATAGCCAAGTGAAAGATCGCTGTCGGTGACGGTCGGTTCTTTGCCGCCCCTTGCATAGCAAACCGGCCCAGGCTCAGCGCCCGCACTTTCTGGCCCGACATGAAGAGTTCCAAGTTCGCTGCGCCGCGCGATAGAACCCCCGCCGGCACCAATTTCAATTAATTCCACAGTGGCAATTTGAATTGGCAAACCACTGCCGCGCAGAAAGCGTTTGGTCCGTGCGGCTTCAAAACCCCAACCCACCAAGGGTTCACCATCATCTACCAGCGCAAGCTTGGCTGTGGTTCCACCCATATCAAAGGCCAGCACCCGATCAAGCCCGGCATGACGCCCAAACCAAGCACCCGCCAAAGCCCCCGCCGCCGGCCCGCTTTCCAAAAGCTGCACTGGCGCACGTTTGGCTTCCGCCACATGGGTCAAGCCGCCATTGGACAGCATCAGAAAAAGGCCCCCGGGGATGCCCGCCTTCTTCAATGCAGTCTCCAGATTATCAAGGTAGGTTTCCGCAATCGGCCGCACATAAGCATTGGCCACCGCCGTCACACAGCGAGGATATTCGCGAATTTCCGGCGCGATATCGGATGAAAGAGTAACGGACATTCCCGGAAAGTGACGCGCAATAAGTTCCGCCGCCAACTGCTCATGCGCTGGGTTTGCATAAGCGTGCAGAAAACATATGGCCAGGCTGGTAATGCCCTGCTGCACGAGGAATTCTACCTCATGCAACATGGCCTTTGTATCCAGTGGCGTTTCCACCTTTCCGTCTGGGGCTAATCTTTCAATCGCCTCACGCCGCCAGGGGCGTGGTACCAAGGGCTTCGGCATTTCCAGGAAAAGATCGTAAAGTTCGTATTTGCGTTCACGCCCTATTTCAAGCACATCGGCGAAGCCTGCTGTTGTTAAAAGGCCTGTCGCCGCACCCTTTCTTTCGATCAGCGCATTGGTAAAAAGCGTTGTTGCATGAACAACCCTCCCAATGGATTCGGGGGGGATACCGCCCTTTTCAAGCAACCGCGCCAACCCCAGCATGGCGCCCCGCGAAGGATCGTCAGGCGTGGTGCTTTCCTTCCAAATGACAGCGCGCCCATCACTAGGATCGAGAATAACAAGATCAGTAAAAGTACCGCCGATATCAATACCAAGCGAAAGGGGCGCAACCATGTTTTAGATCCAACAGAAAAGGAGAAAGCTCAAGCGGGCGATAATTTACTCAATCGCCACGGATATTATTGGCCTGGACCACGCGCCGCCAAGCGTCTCGGTCGCGCTTGATGCGTTCTTCGAAAACGGCGCCACTTTCGCTGAGGGGTAGCAAGCCGCGTTCTGTCAGCGTGCGGGCGGTTTGCGGATCGGCCAAGGTATCGGCAAACAAGGCAGCCAAGCCTTCACGAATTTCCCTTGGCAAGCCCGCCGGACCCGCCAAGCCGAACCAATTATTGATCTCAAGCACCGGTAATTCGCCGGCAAGGGGCTGCAGTTCCGGCATCAAGGGCGAAGGTTCCTTGGCCGTCACGCCAATGCCTTTCAATTGGCCCGCACGAATGGCGGGCGCTACTTCAGCGACATTGGCGACCATAATGTCAATTCGGCCGGCCGAAACATCCAAGGCCGCCGGGGCACCACCGCGATAGGATACATGCGTCATCTGCACACCAAGCGCCCCCGCGATGAGCGCACCCCCCAGATGGTTGATGGACCCATTGCCGGCCGAGGAATAGGTCGCCGCGCCATTACGGGTACGCGCATAGGCGGCGAGCCCATCAATATCGCTAAAAGGCGCATCAGGGCGTGCGACGAGTGCCATCGGCGTGCCAGCAAGCACAGAAACCGGCGTCAGATCCCGGTCCAGATCAAGCGGAATAGGGATGCCGGGAATGGCTGGCGCCACGCACATCATGCCCATAATTGCACTTGCCAATGTATAGCCATCCGGCGCGGCGCGGGCGGCGGTTTGCGCTGCGATAAAGCCATAAGCACCGCTGCGGATTTCCGGTATTACGCTCACGCCACGCACGCGCTGAAGCCCCTCAGCGACGATCCGGACAAGGATATCCACCGCGCCACCAGGGGCATAGCCTATCAAAATGCGAATAGGCTGCTGCGGCGCCCATCTGGATTGAGCGTTAGCATTGGTGCCCGCGCAGATGAATGGCGCAGACATCAAAAACGAACGTCTTGCCATACCAGCATTCATGATGGGCATATCTGCCTCCAGAGAAGGGGGTGTGTGAGCTTCCTTCCCAGTCTTGGGCGGATGGCCATGCTTCGTCAATCAGCCTATGGGCTGCGGTGGATACTTTGTCGCCACAACTGGCACGCGTTAGAGACAATCATTCCGGACGAATATTGGCGCGGCGAATCACCTCAGACCAGCGGGTCTTGTCGGCGCGGATCAGATTGGCCAGCTCAGCCCTGCTGCTGCCGACAGGATCAATCCCCTGTTCATTGAGTGTTCGTATCACTTCCGGGTCTTGCAAGGATGCCACGGCAGCCGCATTCAACCGCTCAAGAATTGCGTCTGGCACGCCTGCTGCCGTCACCAGCCCATGCCAATTGCTGGTCTCCACCCCTGTTATGCCAGCCTCGGCCAGGGTTGGCACATCGGGCAAATAGGGCAAACGCTGCGCGCTCCCAACAGCAAGAATACGCATGGTCCCGGCGCGATGATGGGCAAGAAAAACGGACATATCACTCATGCCCATATCCACTTCGGCCTGCAGCAGCGCCGTGCCAACAGGCCCGCCGCCGCGATAAGGCACATGCACCATTTGCACGCCGGCCACTTGGTTCAGCAATTCGCCTGCCAGATGCGGCATGCCGCCAGTGCCACTGGAACCAAAGGTTATCTTGCCGGGTTGTGCTTTCGCCGCAGCCAGCAATTCCTGCAGGCTGCGATAGGAAGACTGCGCCGGCACCACGATGGGCACTTGGACATTGATCGCGAGTGTAATGGGCGCAAGATCACGTTCCGCCACGAATGGTGGGTTTCGGGTAAGGCTTGGGCCAATAACAATGGCGCCCGTGGTACCAAGAGCAACCGTATAGCCATCTGCTGGCGCTTTGGCCGCCACATCCACACCTGTCATGCCCCCAGCGCCTGAACGGGTTTCAATAACCACGGGCTGACCCAGGCGCGCCGCCATGCGCGGCGCCATGAGCCGTGCGGTGAAATCATTCGACCCGCCAGGTGCGAAGGGCACAATGAAGCGGATGGGGCGTGTTGGGTATGGCGCCTGCGCCATTGCCGGTACCGCCAATAATAATGCCAGGCCGGCCAAAAAGAACCGCAGCATCTGAAATCCTCCCCCTCATCGGCGGTCTCAAAGCCGCCTCTTGCCGCTCAGGCTAGGTAATTTAATCGGGGATGGCTAGAGAAATTCCTTCGCCTGCAGCAGAAGGGTTTTTCTGACAGCAGGTGTCTCCAATACGCATGAAGCTACGCTTAGCCCTCCTCCTCCATGGCAATGACACGGGCAGGGGCGCCATCCGAATCCGGGATGCGAATGGGCAGGGCAATCACCTGATTCCGCGCCTTGCGTAGCGCGCCCATATTGCGCAGATATTCGAACATGATGACGCCCTGCTTCAACAGATGATAATGCGTCACATGTTCGGGCAAGGGCGGTCGCTCTTCTCCCGTGATGAAGAAGCGAATGCAATAATCCTGGGGGAAATCGAAACCCACAGCCTTGATGCCGCGTTCGCGCAGCCATATCGCTGCCTCTGCCGTCATCCAGGGTGCATTCAGCCAGAATTCTGGCTTACCAATATCCGCCCTTTCATCCCAGCGCGCGCGTATCAGCGCGATATCACCATGCCGGAGATGCGCGCCGGCCGCAGCGATTGCTTCGCCACTTATCGGGCTATTGGCCGGTACATGAGAAATATCCACGACCGCACCAGGACCAATTGTCATGTCGAGTGTTATGGCATCCGTCGTGAAGCCATCAGGATCAACGTGGCGGGGGCTATCCATATGCGTGAACGCATGCAGGTTCCAGCCGGCCCAGGTGGCTTGGCCGGCGCCAGAGGCGTGGCTCTTGATAAGGCGGCGTTCAACATCCCAGCGGAAATGGCCGGTTTCCACCGGCGTGGAAAGATCGATCAGCCTAGTCATTATGGTGCCCTTTCCCTGGAGATCACGCGGACGCGGCATTCTATAAAGTCACGGCGTGCCCTGGCGCCAAATTCCTATTGGATCAGCATAGCAAGGACTGAATCACCCACCTTCAGCCGTGATGCGCGCCGCAGTGATAAGTGTGCGCCAACGTTCCAAATCCTCAACCAGAAACTCGCGGAAGCCCTGGGGCGTTGAACCAGCCACCACAGCGCCCAGCGAACGCAGCCGCGCATTGATTTCCGGTTTCCCAAGCGCAGTACGAACGGCATTATTCAAGCGTTCAACAAGCTGCGGCGGCGTTTCGGCTGGCGCCACCAAACCAATGCCCTGGATGTAGCGTTCATATCCTGCAAAGCCTGCTTCAACCATGGTGGGCACATTCGGGAAATCCGGATGCCGTTCAGCCGTGCTCACCGCAAGGCCGCGCAATTGCCCGCGCTGGATATGCTCGGCGATACCAACCATTGGGTAGAACATGAAAGAAAGACGGCCGGACATTACCTCAGCCAGGGCCGGCGCGTTACCGCGGAAGGGCACATGCGTCATTTCAGTATTGGTCATCACGGCAAGCAGCGCGGCGGAAAGATGCGCGGACCCGCCATTGCCGGCGGAACCATAGGTTACAGAACCGGGCCGCGCCCGCGCCGCCTCCACCACGGCATTGATCTCCGCATAGGGCGCATTGGTTGCCGTGACTGCAATCAGCGGCAAGGTGGCAATAAGCGATACCGGCGCAAAATCCTCCAAAGGCCGGTAACGCGCATTTGGAAGGAGTATGGCGTTCACACTATGCGCCAGGGTTGTCACCAATAGGCTATGGCCATCCGGCGCATCGCGCATCACAGCTTCAGTCGCGATCAGCGAATTGGCGCCGGCGCGGTTTTCCACGACAACGGGCTGCCCGAGTAGCGCTTGCATTTCCTGCCCAAGAACACGGGCGATGACATCAGTTGGCCCGCCAGCCGCAAACCCGACAACCAGCCGAATGGGCCGCCCCTGCTGCGCACCTGCAGGCTTAAGCTGCGTGCCCAGGCCAAGACCAGAAAGCGTGGCGGCGCCAAGGGATCGGCGGGTGAGCGTGTTGGGCATGGACTTCCTTCCGGTCTTGAACGTGTTCTTTTGTATGAAGCGAATTCGTCACCCCTGGAATTCAGAAGGTCAAGCCAGCCAAGTGCCCATCGCCGCCAGCCCGGCATCCAGGCGGTGACCCCAGGCTACCCCTGTGATTTTTGCATTATTTTTGTGCAATTGTCTTTTTTGGCGCCAGTTATGCCGCTGAACGCGCCAAGCTCCCTGGGAGGCCAACCACCCCTTGGCTGGCACATAATTTGCTCCCTTCCCTACCATCCGGGAGGTTTAAACCCTGTCTGCTTTGTCAAAGTCTTCAAGCTCTCAGCAGCTTTTGTTGAATGGCGTCACGCATAGCTACGGCAATGCGCGTGCCGTTGATGACGTAACGCTTGAGGTCAAAGCCGGCGAGCTGGTGGCTCTGCTCGGCCCTTCAGGCTGCGGCAAGACAACGTTGCTGCGCATTGTCGCAGGCTTCATTCGGCAATCCGCCGGCCAAGTCGTCATTGGTGACCGCGCCATAGATGATCTTCCGCCGAATATGCGAGAGGTCGGCATCGTCTTCCAGAATTATGCGCTTTTTCCGCATATGACAGTCGCCGAAAACATCGCTTACGGCTTGGTTGCCCGGGGTGTGAATAAGGCGGATCAGCGCGCGCGGGTTGCGGAAATGCTCGCCACGGTGCGCATGGAAGGCTTTGCGGATCGCAAGCCGCGGCAATTATCCGGCGGTCAGCAGCAGCGCATTGCGCTTGCGCGCGCTCTCGCGATCCAGCCGCGCATTTTATTGCTGGATGAACCCTTTGCCGCGCTGGATAAGAATTTGCGCCTTGATATGCAAATTGAAATCAAGCGCCTGCAGCAGCAATTCGGCCTCACCGCCATTCTGGTGACCCATGATCAGGAAGAGGCAATGTCGATTGCTGATCGAATTGCCGTCATGAATCGTGGCAAGATTGAACAATTGGGCAGCCCAATCGCGATTTATGATGAACCAGCAACACCCTTTGTGAATAGCTTCATCGGTTCGTCCAATATTCTGGATGGCGTGGTGGAAGATGGCCGTATCAGGCTTTCCGTTGGCGCCACCCTGCCATGCAGCCTGCAGAACCTACCCCAAGGCAGGCCCGTGCAGGTTTCAATCAGGCCAGAACAATTGATGCTGGTGCGGGAAGCCGCACCGGATCGCTTTCCGGTAACACTCACGCTCAGCCTGCCAATCGGCGGGCAGCTTATTCATGATGTGGCCGCCGCCGATGGCACCACAATCAAGGTTGCAACCGCGCGCCATCCCGGTGCGGTTTCAAGCCTTTCCGGCACTTGGCATTGCGCCCTGACGCCCGAGGCAAAGCCTTCTGTCTTTCCGCTCCCCCCTACCTGAACCGCAAGGAGATTTCCATGGCTTCCAGACGCCTCTTCCTCGCCGGCATGGCCGGCGCCTTGGCTGCACCAAGTATCGCGCGCGCTTCCGGTTCCATGACGGCCGCGATTTATCCCGGCACCTGGGATGAAGCCTATCGCGAAATCGTCGCGCCGTTGCTGCGCCAGCGCCATAATGTCGGCGTGTCCTTCGATCCGCTTTTCGCGGTTGATCAGGTGGCGAAGGTCCGTGCCGCACGCGGTGTTTCGCCTTTTGATTGCTTCGTGCTGGACCCTGGGCCGGCCGCAGCAGCGCGTCAGGCGGGTCTTTTTGAACCGATTGACCGGCGGCTTATTAGCAATGCCGCGAAGCTGCCCGATGGCATGCTGACCGCCGACGCCGCGACAGTGAACGTCCAGGTTGTGGGTATTTGCTACAATCCCAAGAAATTCCCCGAACCCCCGAAAAGCTGGACCGATCTTTTCCGCTCCCCCTATGTGGAACGCCTGGGCCTGACGGGCTTCCAGACCACCTTCGGCACAGTTTCCTTGATTGAAATGGCCAAGGCCTTCGGTGGTTCGGTGGATAACATCGAACCGATCTTCGCCAAGCTACGCGAAGCCCTGCCCAAGGTTGCTGCAGTTGCAACGCCCGCAGCCCTGCCTGGCCTGTTCCAGCAAGGCCAGATCGATATAATGTACACAAATACAAATAATGCTGCGACCTTGAAGGCGCGCGGCGTTGATATTGCCTTTATCGCACCAACCGAAGGCGCGATTACCTTTGCCACCACGCTGCACATCGTGAAGGGCGCCGAAAACAAGGCGAATGCGCATCGCTATATTGATGTCGCACTTTCCGCCGAAGCGCAAAGCAAGCTGCAATTATCGCCCTACAACATGATTCCAGTGAACAAGGATGTGCAGCTTACACCCAATCTCGACATCAAATCGCTCGATGAATTGTCGAAAATGGTCACGCATGATTGGAGTGTGATCAACCCACGGCGCGCAGCCTGGATTGATCGCTTCAATCGCGAAATCACGAAGTAGTATCATGCGCACAGCAGCGGTGGATTGGCGCCTGGCCGCGCCTTTGGGTATTGTCTACCTCGCGTTATTCGCGGCACCGTTGCTGCTTCTACTTGGTATTTCCCTCCATTCCGATCAGGATTTGCAGCAATGGGGGGTAGATAACTGGGTTAAATTCTGGAGTGATGCCTTCTATCGCGGGGTCGTTTGGGACACCTTACGCCTTGGCTTGGCTGCGGTTTTGGCGACCTCACTTTTCGCCTGGCCGCTGGCTGTATTTTTCTGTGCATCCAGTGCGCGCACCCAGAAGATCCTGCTTTTCATTATCCTTTTGCCACTTCTGACTTCAGTTGTGATCCGCACCTTCGCCTGGATTGTCATTCTGGCGCGGGAAGGGTTGATCAATCAGGCTGTTTTGGCACTTGGGCTCAGTGCAACGCCGCTCAGGCTACTGCAAACGGAAACTGGCCTGATCCTGGCGTTGATGCAAATTGAAATGCCGCTGATGCTATTGCCCTTGATCTCGGTTATGCGGGGCCTTGACCCGAATCTGCTGGATGCATCCCGCGCCTTGGGGGCTGGCCATTGGCGCAGCTTTTTTCGGGTTATTCTGCCGCTCAGCCTGCCTGGTTGGATTGCCGGCGCAACACTGGTCTTTGCTTCCGCATGCACGGCATTCATTTCTCAATCCGTGATCGGTGGGGCGCGCCTTGTCTATTTGCCCTCCCTTATCTGGCAACAGGCTATGGTGGTTTATGATTGGCCATTCGCTGCGGTCTGTTCGGTGACGCTTCTATTCACCGTACTTGCCGGGGTAATGATGCTTAATTGGCTTGGGCGCTATGCGAGGACCGATTAAATGAATCAGCGCAAGAGCTTTGCTGATCAAAGCTATTCCTTCGTCTTCGGCGGGCTGACATTACTTGGCCTGCTGATCCTGATCGGCCCGGTATTCATTGTGTTGATCACAAGCTTTACAACATCCGCTTCACTGCGTTTTCCACCGCCAGAATTATCCCTGCGCTGGTATCAGGCGCTTTTTGATAGTGCACGATCAGCGCATATTCATCGTGCAGCGGGCAATTCACTTTGGGTCGCCAGTATGGCGACATTGGGCGCAAGCATCCTTTCGGTATTTGCCGCCCTTGCCATTGGGCGTTCACGAAAGCCAGCGGCGCGCGCCTTGGAAGCGGCCTTCCTTTCGCCTTTGATTCTGCCAAGCCTTGCCTATGGTCTTGCAACGCTCATGTTCTTTGCTTTGCTTGGTCTGCGGCCATCGCTCACACATCTGATTGGCGGTCATCTTGTTGTCATTGCGCCCTTCATTTTCCGAACAACGCTTGCCACGATCACGCAGTTAGACCCAGCCCTGATCGAAAGCTCTGCCAGCCTTGGCGCCGGGCGCTTCATGACCTTCCGGCGCATTACCCTGCCGCTGATCGCCCCTGGCATATTTGCCGGCGCCTTTCTGGCTTTTGTGGCTTCCATGGATAACGTCCCGGTGTCGCTTTTCCTTTCAAATGCCAGAACGGATATGCTGCCCATCCGCATGTGGGGCATGATGGAAAGCACGCTGGATGTGCGCGTGGCCGCGGTTTCTGGCGTTCTCATTCTGGTCATTCTTGTGCTGATGTTTGTCATGGATCGCCTGACCGGGCTTACGCGGCGCATGAGTGGCTGAACCAAGTATATCCGCCCCACAGGGCCCTTTGCCAAAGGGGCGTTTTCATTCGGCGCAAGCCACATAATTTCGCATAAATGCCAGGGTATTCAGGCTTGGTTTGATGCGCCGCGCCTTGAATTATGCGCATCAATGGCCTTTTATGATTTATCCAAAGCATCGGGCTTTATGGCAAATAACGCCCATAGAGCCGCGGCACTTTTCCGCTCATGTCACAGATAGGGGACGATCATGGCTGAATTTGATCTGGTAATACGCGGCGGAGAAGTCGCGACCGGCTTCGGAACCACGCGCTGCGATATTGGCGTCAAGGATGGCCGCATTGTCGCAATGGCCGAACGCCTCACTGATGGCACAAAGTTGGTGGATGCCGCCGGAACATTGGTGCTGCCAGGTGGCGTTGATAGCCACTGCCATATCGAAGAACCATCACCCTTTGGCGCGGTGCATGAAGATAGCTTCATTACCGCAAGCGCTTCTGCCTTTGTGGGTGGCACGACTTCCGTTGTGTGCTTCGTGCCACATTGGAAGGGGCATGGCATTTGGGATCGCTATCAGGATTATCGCCGGCGCGGCGCCACTGGCATGCTGGACCACGCCTTTCATCAGGTTATCGCGGACCCGACCGATAGCGTGATTGAACAGGAAATACCGCGCGTTGTCGCGGAAGGTGTGCGCAGCCTTAAGGTTTTTCTGACCTATGAACCGCTCCATCTTGGCGACCGTGAATATTTGAAGGTCTTGGTGGCTGCGCGCAAAAACGGCTGTCTGGTGACAGTCCATTGCGAGAATTATGACGCCATTGGCTGGCGGACAGAGGAATTGCTGAAAGCAGGGCTCACTGCACCGAAATATCACGCCTGGTCGCGGCCTTCAGTTGTAGAACGTGAAGCGACCCATCGCGCCATCGCGCTAGCTGAATTGGTTGATCAACCCATTCAGATTTTCCA
>CAIMVB010000086.1 GCA_903844785.1 uncultured Rhodospirillales bacterium
ACCATATTCAGGCTGCCTTGCGCGGCGACAGGCAGGGCTGAAAGCAGCAGGCCAGCCAGGCCCGCCAGCAAATGAAGCGGCTTTTTCATGCGTGGGGCTCCTGTTGCTTCAGCGCGGCAAGGCGCCGATATCGCGATCCCAACGCGCGATCAGCCGGCGCCGTTCCGCCGCCTGGCCGTATTTGGCGAAATCATATTCAATCAGTCGAATTTTCGACAAATCCGGCGCATTGGGCGGCAGCGGAGCGGCGCGGTTGGACGGGGTTTGCAATTGCCCTCCCGCTTCAAAGCCCAAGCGCTGCGCCGGCGCGGTTAGCGCCCAATCATAAAAGCGCCGCGCCTGCGCGATATTGCGCGCGCCACGAATGATGGACATGGAGCCGATTTCATAGCCCGTGCCTTCGCAGGGTGTCGCATAGCTCACCGGAAAACCCGCATTGCGTTCCGTCACCGCGTCATGCACGAAGGAAAGCGAAACCCCGGTTTCCCCGCGCGCCACCGCCTTGATCGGGCCCGTGCCGGAACGCGCATAGGCGTTGATATTGGGGTGCAGCCGGCGCAGGTAATCAAAGGCTTGGTCTTCGCCCATCATCTGCACCAATGTCGCAATCACGACATAAGCGGTGCCGGAGGAATTAGGATTGGCCACCTGGATTTCGCCCTTGAAGCGCGCATCCAAAAGATCCGCCCAGCAGGCGGGCGCGGCGATGCCCTTACGCGCCAGCAATTCGGTATTGAAGCCAAAGCCAACAGCGCCCGCGTAAACGCCAATCGCGCGTTGTTGAGATTGGCGCCATTGTGTCAGCGCCCAAGGCTGCAATTCGCCATTGATCGCGCTTTCATAGGTTTGCGTCAGGTTTTCCTCAGCCGCCGCCAAATGCGGGTCGCCCGTGCCGCCAAACCAGACATCGGCGCGGGGGTTCTGCGCCTCGGCGCGGATTGCGGCCAGGCTTTCGCCGGAACCGCGCTGGGTCATGTTCACGCGTATGCCGGTATCGCGTTGGAAATTCGTGACAATCGCCTGGCACCATTCAATCTGGACCGAGCAATAGAGGTTCAGCGTGCCCTGCGCCGCCGCCGGCCGCAGGAAGCCGCCCCAAACACATGATAAAAGAACCGCAATCAAAATGCGCTTGCCCGACATCTGAAGCCCCTCCTGCCAAACATGACGTTTTTATGACAGCGTTGTGCCGATAAGCTTGGTCTTTGGCAATATGAGGATGGTCCCGGGGCGGGGGCTTAGCTTGTTGGAGCGCCTTGATCCCGGGGCATATCACGCGAGGCCTGCCGGATGGCGCTGCAATAGGCGGGGCGCGCTCTGCCATAGTGCAACGCCTGCCCCTGCCCTAGCCACCCCAGCTTTAGACCGGGAAGCCAAAGCGCATATTTGCATCAAAATAACTCAAAATTACATATATTAGGCATTTTATGATTATTTTATGAGCAAGTCACAATGGCACTGCCTTGCTGCGCCCCTCTCATGAAGCGGCACGCTGCTTGCTCCATCCCAACCACCTTGGCCTATGGAGAAAGTGGGATGTCCAAACCTGTTGCCCTTATGGGGCGCCGCAACCTAACCGCCGCACTTGGCGTTGGTGGCCTTGTACTAGCCGCCCCTGGCATCGCCCGGGCGCAAACGCGTGAAATCGTCATTGGCGGTGCGGCCAGCCATAAGCCTTGGTTTGAGGCCCATGTTCAGGCTGAGTTTGAGCGTAAATATCGCTGCCGCCTGACTTTTGAGGGCACGCGCTCATTGGTTAATCTCGAAAAAATGCAAAAGAACAAGGACAAGCCTTATATTTCGGTCGTGCAAATGGATGATCCGGTGATGATCCTTGCTGTCCGTGAAGGCCTGCTTGAACCCATCACTGCGACACGCGCGCCAAATGTGGCCCGGCTAAAGCCGGGCACTATGCACATGGATGGTATGTGGGCCAATTATCTGCAGCCTTGGCAGGGTATCGCTTACAACTCCAATGTACTGCGTACCGCGCCGGCTTCCTGGTCCGACATGTTCGAAAACCGCTTCCGCAGCCGTATTATTGTGCCGTCGCTGCAGAACACCGAAGGCCTGCCCAACTTGTTCATGATGGCCCATCTGATATCTGGCAAGCCGATGGCAGAAGCCTATAAGGATATTGATGCGGCATTCGCAGGCTTCCGCCGCCTAAAGCCGAACCTGCTGACCGCGTATAGCCAGATGCCGCAGGCCTTTTCACTGCTGGAGCAAGGCGAAGCCCATATGATTGTTGGTGCGCTTTCCTCCTTCGGGATGCAGCGCCGGCTTGATGGTGCTCCGGTTGGTATGGTGGCGCCGCGCGAAGGCATATTCCCTGTGCCATCCGGAATCGCGGTTGTGAAAGGCGGCCCGCATCAGGACTTGGCCTTCGCATATGTAAATGAATTACTGGGTGCCGAGGTGCAGAACCGCATTGCGCCGCCAACCTTTGCTTTGCCGACCAATTTGGATGCACAGGTGCCACCCGGTATGCCAAGCGGCGTCACGGTTCATCCCATCGATTGGGCCTTTGTTGCCGAAAATCGTAATGCTTGGGTGCAGCGCTGGGATCGTGAGATGGCCTTGTGAGTGAGGCGTTCCTTGAGGTCAGGAACGCCCGCAAAAGCTTTGGCACCACAACGGTTCTGGATGGTGTCGCGCTGGGCGTGGACAGGGGTGAGTTTGTGTCATTGCTGGGCCCTTCGGGCTGCGGCAAGACGACGCTTCTGCGCATTATTGCCGGCCTGGCCGCGGCTGATGATGGCGATGTGATTCTTGATGGCCAAGATATTGGCCACCGACCCGCGCATAAGAGAGATGTTGGCGTAGTATTCCAAAATTACGCCTTGTTTCCGCATCTGAGTGTCGCGGAAAATATTGCTTTTGGCCTCAAGGGTCGCGTTTCACAGGCTGAAAGTGCACGGATTTCCGCGCGCTTTCTTGACCTTGTTCGCATGAGTGATTTTGCCGACAGATCGGTGCGGGCCTTATCGGGCGGCCAGCAGCAACGCGTGGCAGTGGCACGCGCCCTGGCTGTTGCGCCAAAATTACTGCTACTGGACGAACCTTTTTCGGCGCTCGACCGCAAACTGCGGGAGACGATGCAGATTGAACTTAAAAGGCTGCTCCGGGAACTTGGCACCACAGCAATTTTCGTAACGCATGATCAGGATGAAGCGCTGGTTATGTCTGATCGGATCGCTGTTATGAACCAAGGGCGTATCGAGCAGCTTGATACCCCCCAAGCGCTATATGATCGCCCCGCAACGCCTTTTGCGCTGCAGTTTGTTGGACTTTCAACCCGCCTTATGGGGCAGGTCATCTCCGCCGAAAAAGATGGCATGATTGTTGTGGAAACCGCCTATGGTGCGCTTCGTGCGCCAGGAAACTTTCTACGCGGTAGCCCAGTATTGCTTGGGATAAGGCCTGAACGCATTTCCTTCGGCGCTCTTGAAGGGCACAATGTCATAACGCCGCAGCTTGCCGATATCGTCTTTCAGGGGGCAAGAATTCAGGCGCATTTCGTTTCAACTGACGCTGAA
>CAIMVB010000087.1 GCA_903844785.1 uncultured Rhodospirillales bacterium
CGGATTGTTCGACCGACTGTTTTGCTGTCGAACCAACTCCGCCGAAAGCGCCGATGTAGAAGCTACCGTCGCCGCCAGAAGCGAGTGCGCTCGTGCTCCCGATGACGCTACAACACGCAAGTAGGATCGTCTTTTGCAGAACAGAATTCATCACGAATGGCCTTTATCTTGGAGATTGATGAAGAAAAAAATTCTTTATATCCATGGGATATCGAACTTCACGCCTGTTTGATAACAATCAAAAATAAATTCCTGTGACTTGATGTCCAGTGATTGAGGGGATTGCAGCGGGCCATTTGCGAGCGATGCCGGATAATAGGCTGACTTATTGGCCACAGTTCGGCGGTTGAGTTTTTCATTATTTAGAACCTCGCCCTTGTCAGCCTGTCAATCCAACCTCGAATTAGCATAGCGAGATTTTTCTGGGATTCAACTCATAAATGAGGGTAATCTCAATTTCCCATGGCTTGCGGATATGATCACCAATTCTGGCTTGGTCGTTCTGTCTGTGACTGCTAAACGAGCAGCTGTGGAAATTTTGAGTTTACCGCAGTCTGGCTCATTTGCAGTCAAGGCCAGCCATTTGGGAAAAAGCGCGCGGACGCGTGCGCGACTGATTGATGCAGCACTTTTTGTCTTTGCCCGTCAAGGGCTGGATGCGGCCTCGATTAATGAGATTACGCGTGAAGCAGGTATTGCGAACGGCACCTTTTATCTGCATTTCAAGGATAAAGAGGAGTTGGCAGCGGTCGTCGCATTTTCCGTTGTTGCCGAGATTGTGACTGAGATTGAGGCCGCTATGGCCGGCATAGATGACGCAGTCGAACGCATCAGTCGAGGCACGCGCCATTTCATTCATACCGCTTTTGGCCGCATCGACTGGGGCTGGACCTTTTTCCGCTTTTTCTGGACCCTGCCGCAGCTAAGAAGAGAAGTGGCGCAGTATTTGCGGCAGGATATCGAGCTTGGCGTCGTCCAGGGTGTCTTTACCGTGACTGTCGACGATTTTCTGGTCGAAATGGTCGGATCGTTGGTTAATTCAGCACTCTTTGCGCAAATGAACGGCACGGTTGGCTCAGAAGCAGGAAGCCGGGCAGCAGAATTGCAACTTCGCTTATTGGGCGTCGATCCGGACAGGGCAAGGGAGGTTGCCTGGCGCTCCCTTGACTAGGACGCAATCGACGAAACTGGTGACTATTCTCCTTCCGGGTTCTGTGAAAAGGTACTGTAAGAGGCATTTTCAGTCCAATCGCACCGGTTGGAAGAGAGAGCGTAACCGGCTAGGTCTGCAGTATGCCATGGTTCAAGGTGTTCCCCGCATCTTTATTCGCAGGTTTAGATAGAAGGGTAAAAAGCAAACAACTCAACGCGAGCGCGCCAGCAATCGCATGCTTCATTGTGTGCACCCCAGTTAATTCTACAAGAGCTATAACCTGCGCAATAGGACGAGTTGGGATAAGAGCCGACGCCTAACGTGCAGATCAATATGTACGAAGAAAGCGTGGGTCCCATATCTGGAAAGTGGGGCTACCCCCGGGGTGGGGTCTGGCTGGGCAGGAATTTGAAGGGGGTGGGGGTGCCAGTCTGTAGTCGCGCAGCCTTGCTTGATACACCGGCTTTGTGCGCCAACCGCGCACTGACTCGATGTCCGTCAAATGTCCGTTCTATCTGGCTTCGAGCCGATATAGCAGGTAATTTAAATTACCGATAATATTGATTTATATGTCCATTTTTGAATCTGTGACCAGCTGATCATCAGTCCCAGCGCCTTGCCCATCACCTCGCCGGTGAGGGCAAAGCGCTTCGGCCGCGAATCGCCGACCTGTTCGAAGGCGGGGGTGAGGCGGGGCTCGGCAGCGATCAATGCCGCCGCCATCAGGGCCATGAGCCCGATGCGTGATGCCAGTTGCCCGATCATCGCCCGATTCCCCTTGCAAGTCTTGAAAGGGCAACATTGCCGGCTTCCGGCTGACCGCAGGCTGAACGATTACGACCGTAGCCAGCAAAATCCCCCGCCGGGCGACCGGCGGGGGATGATGATTTTCAGGCCTCCGTGGCCGGCGCTGGCAGCGCCTTGGGAGCCTTCTTTGCCTTCAGCTTCTTGATCGCCGGCACGATTTCGAACGACAGATCCTCGTCCTTCACGTGCACGCGCACTTCGCCGCCGTTGACCAGCTTGCCGAACAGCAGTTCCTCGGCCAGCGGCTGCTTGATCTTCTCCTGGATGAGCCGGCCCATCGGGCGGGCGCCATAAAGGCGATCATAACCGCGGGCGATCAGCCAGGCCTTGGCTTCTTCCGTCAGGCTGATGTGCACGTCGCGATCGGCCAGCTGCATTTCCAGCTGCAGCACGAACTTGTCGATCACCATGGCGACCACCGATGGCGGCAGGTAACCGAACGGCACGGTGGCATCCAGCCGGTTGCGGAATTCGGGTGAGAACATCTTCTTGATGGCTTCCTCGTCCTCACCGATGCGGGTGGTGGCGCCGAAACCGATGCCTTCACGCGCCATGTCGGCCGCGCCGGCGTTGGTGGTCATGATCAGGATGATGTTGCGGAAATCCACCGTCTTGCCGTGGTGATCGGTGAGCTTGCCGTTGTCCATTACCTGCAACAGGATGTTGAACAGATCGGGGTGGGCCTTTTCGATTTCGTCGAGCAGCAGCAC
>CAIMVB010000088.1 GCA_903844785.1 uncultured Rhodospirillales bacterium
CTTCGGCGTTTGATTGCCGCGCCAGCGCCCAGCGGCGACATTGGCGTGTTGGCGGATCAATTGCCTAGAGACCGCAAGCATCAGCAGCACCGCATGTTCGGAAACCGCGGTGGAATTCGCACCACCATTATTGGCGAAAGGGACGCCGCCACGCCGGGCCGCGGCGATATCCGCACGGTCATAACCCGCACTCAATACCTGGATCAGCTTTAGCTTGGGGGCGATGGCGTAAAGATCATCCTTCACCAGCATATCCACGAAACCGACGAGATATTCGGCTTGCCCCATGGCTTCCTGCCAATCCGCGCCGCCCGGCTTGGCGATGCGCAGATCAAAGCCATCTGGCGCCATTTCCTGAATGACAGCTTCATCCACCATGGATTGGGTCACAACAACAATGCGCGGCTTCATGTTTCCTCCAAACTCGCTTTCCGGCGCAGCATGAACCGCCAGGCGCTTTCCGCCAAGGGGCGGGATTGCACGCAGCGCCTGCTGGCGCCATGCTGTGGCCGGCGAAACATGCGGGCCGGGGGCCTTATCGGGTGCAACACAAGGGCGCTCAGCCACGGAAAGCCAAGCCATGAAGGAAGCCCCTTCGCGGCGCGCCTGGTTCATTCTGGCGGGCGGCTTTCTGGCCTTCACCATCAGCGCCGGGCTGATGCATGCCTATAGTGTTTTCCTGTTAGCCTTCATTGCGGAATTTCGCTGGACCCGCGCCGAAAGTTCTATTGCCTATTCGGTCGGGCAAGTTGTCGGCGGCGTCTCTTCGCCTTTAGTCGGCGGCATGGTTGATAGGCTTGGTGCGCGGCGCATGGTGTTGTTAGGCGGCTGCCTGCTTGCGCTTGGCCTGCTGGGTAGCGCCTTCGCGACATCACTGTGGCAAGTCGTGCTGCTTTATGGCGTGGTGATGACACTAGGTGCCAATTGCATCAGCATGGTGGTTTTCGCGCCGCTTATTTCGCGGCTTTTCGTCGCTCGGCGCGGCATGGCCATGTCCATGCTGCAATCCGCCAATGGTTTTGGCCGCGCCATTTCAGCCCCCATCGCGCAGCTTATGGTGAGTGATATGGGCTGGCGCGCTGCCTATTTGCTGCAAGCGGGCGTCATGGCAGCGCTGATACTACCACTGGCCGCGCTGTTTCGTGGCGCCGAGCAAACACCCATCGCCAAGGCCCGCGCGGATAGCGCGCCAGAACGCAATTGGTCAGTGGCGGATGCAATGCGCACGCGGCATTTCTGGCTGCTTTCCATTGTCTATGGCCTCACCAGCATTGGCAGTTTTCTGGTGTCACTCCATCAGCTTGCCTTCGCGGTAGATTGCGGCTTTGACCCACTCTACGCCGCTTTTGTGCTTGGGCTTGGCAGTTTGCTGGCGCTACCCGGCGTGATCCTGACCGGAACGATTTCCGATTACATCGGGCGTGAAGGGGCCGCGATTTTGGCCTATGCCATTTCGATCATTGGGGTTGCTGCAGCGTTACTGATTGATAGCGCAGATCAACATTTTCTATTGTGGGTCCATGCTTGCTTTTTTGGCATTACCTGGGGGGCACGCGGGCCGGCGATTACCGCGAAAACCGCTGACCTTTTCGGCGGCCCCAGGCTTGGCACCATTCTAGGACTGATCACCATCAGCTCTGGCCTTGGCGCTGGGCTTGGCGCCTGGGGCGCAGGTTTTCTGTTCGACCTGACCGGCAGCTATCAGCTTGGCTTCATGCTTTCCATCGCGGCTTATACCACCGGCGCTGTTGTTTTCTGGGCGCTCAGGAAACCCGTAAAGGTATAAGCAGCATCAACGCGAAGCAGACCAGAATTCCCGCAACCTAAACGCCGCATCGGCATTCACCGCGCCATCAGGCATTTCCCCGCGCGCGAGGGCGGCAATCTGGCGCACCGTATCCATTGCCTGATGTTCCATGGCTTCTGGTGTCATCCCGCCGATATGCGGCGTGGCTACCACATCAGCGCGCGCGGCCAGCAAGGGGTTTGGCCTTTGGTCGGGCGCGCTGCCAACATCCATCGCCGCACCGCTGATGTGTTTCGAATCAAGGGCCGCGATCAACGCTGCCTCATCCACTAATTCACCGCGTGAGAGGTTGATGAAGCGCGCCCCTGGCTTCATGGCCGCGAAGGCAGCAGCATTGAATAGATGCCTGGTGGAGGCATCCGAAATCGCGAGGCAGACAACAATATCTGAATCCGCCAGCACTTCCGTAAAGCCCCCTTGCGTGATGCGTGGATCAGTAATCTTGGCGAAGGGATCGGCCACCGCCACACGCATACCAAGCGCCAAGGCCACTTCCGCCATGCGCTGACCGATGCGCCCATAGCCGATAATGCCAAGCTTTGCCGCCGAAAGCTGCAAACCCATCCGACCCTGTGGCAAGGCGCCGGCGCGATAAGTGCTGACCATACCGCTGACATTGCGCGCCAAATCAACCATAAAACAAACACCGAGTTCGACCACCGCATCCACAAAGCCTGGTGTGGCGCGCGTGACCAATACGCCCGCAGCACTGGCTGCAGGGACATTGATGGTGGAGATATCAACCGCCACACGCAGAAACGCCAAGAGCCCCGGCATGGAGGAGAAGGTTTCCGCAAGCCCTGGTGTGGCGCGATCCGCCACAATGGCGTGGCAGCCGCGCGCTGCTTCCGCCAAACCCGCGCCGGATAGCACCTGATTACCGGGATGGCGGATGACCTCCGCATGTTCGGAAAGGGCAGCCAGCGCGCGCGCGCCGTAATAGCCTTCGAACATTTCGGGGGTATGTGCGAGGAAAACACGGAATTTCATGGCAGAATCCCCAATAGCATGGCGGCGATAGTCTGGTTCAGACACCATCCTCTCATTTAATTTCCGCCCGCGTCAAAGCTTCATGTTGACTATGCCGGCACCAATGCTTTTCCATGGCGTGATGCGGCGCCTGTTCATCCTGTTATTCTTCTTTTGGGGCGCGGCGGCCATGGCGCAGCCGCAGGCGTTTTCCATTCCGGCGCATCCAGCGGAACAAGCGGCCAATGGTCCAGCGGTATTGGATGCGATGCTCTGGCAGCCCGCCAGCCGCGGCCCGCATCCCGCCATTATTCTGCTGCATGGCTGCTCAGGCATGCGCAATCGCGCCGGCCAGCCCTTTCCGCGCGATACGGATTGGGCGCAGCGCCTCTCCCGGTTTGGCTATCTGGTCCTGCAGGTGGATAGCCTGACACCGCGCGGCGAAAGCAGCCTATGCGGCCAAGGCAATGACCGCCGCATTCGCGTGAGTGTAGAACGTGCGCGAGATGCCTATGCCGCGCTACTTTTTCTGCAAGCACGCAGTGATGTGAAACCGGATCGCATCGCGCTGATGGGCTGGTCCAATGGCGGCGGCACAGTGCTATGGACCTTGGGCCGAGACAATCGCGCGCGACCCGCTGGGCTCAGGCATGATTTCGCCGCCGCTGTTGCGTTTTATCCTGGTTGCCGCACGCTTTCAGAACGGCGCGATCCCTGGCAGCCTGTTGCGCCTGTACTTTTGCTGGTGGGTGAGGCTGATGATTGGACACCCGCGCCACCCTGCATCACCCTTGCGGCGCGTAGTGGCGGGCGGCTTGAAGCGCATGCCTATCCAGGCGCGCATCATGATTTCGACGCGCCCGATACACCGCAGCGTGTGCTGCGCGGCATTGGCGGTACCGCCAGCGGCACGGCTACCATCGGTACGCATCCTGCGGCACGGGAAGATGCACTGCGCCGCGTGCCGGAATTTCTGGCGCGCGTAATGCCTGCCCGCTAACCCCGCCAGCGGGAAAGCGCCAGCATGGCGCCGCCGGCCAGCAAACCCCAAAATGCGCCACCAACGCCAAGAAACGCCACGCCTGAAGCCGCGATCAAAAAGCAAATCACCGCCGCTTCCCGATCCTTATCTTCCCGCACCGCGCCCATTAGCGCGCCCCCAAAGGACCCAAGCAAGGCAAGCCCGGCGACAGCCTCAATTAAAATGGGTGGTGCGACAGCAACAAGACCACTCGCCATGCCAGCGGCAAGACCGCAACTGGTATAAACAAAGCCGGCCATAACAGCGGCAGGCCAGCGGCGCGCAGGATCAGGCCCCGCACCATCGCCCGCGCACATCGCGGCAGTGATGGCGGCCAAGTTTACCGCATGCCCGCCAAAGGGCGCGGCACATAGGCTGAAGATACCGGTGATGGAAAATAACGGCCCGGCATTTGGGCGATAATTATTCGCGCTTAGCACTGCCATACCTGGGATATTTTGTGATGCCATGGTCACAATGAATAAGGGAAGCGCAAGGCCGGTCATGGCAGTTGCGGAAAAGACCGGCGTTACCCATTCCGGGCTTGGCGCCCAATTGCCTTGCGGCATGGGCGCTTGAAAAGCGATGATCACACCCGCCACCAACACCGCCGCCGGCACTGCTGCCAGCTTGTGCCAGCGCGCTGCCAACGCCCAGGCCGCAATGATGGCAAGTGCGGCAATTGGTGCTTCCGCCACCGCGCGCACTGGCGCCAAACAAAGGCCGAACAAAATCCCCGCCAGCATGGCATTCGCAAGTGAAGCAGGAATCGCCGCAACCGCACGCCCAAGCGGCTTCCATAAGCCCGCCAATATCAGCAGCAGCGCGCAAATGATGAAAGCGCCCACGGCTTCGGCAAAACCACCGGCGGGCATGATAGAAGCAGCCATCAGCGCCGCCCCCGGCGTGGACCAGGCGCAGCTGATTGGCATGCGCTTCCAGAGTGAGAGCAAAACTCCGCAAAGCCCCATAGCGATGGAAACCGCCATCAAGCCGGATGCCGCTTGCGAAGGGCTGGCCCCCATCGCAACAAAACCTTGCAGCACCACCGCGAAGGAAGAAGCAAAACCCACAAGCCCCGCCAAGAGCCCCGCGGATATGGCCTGCATCGGCATCAGCGTCTTTCCTTTGGCAATTTATCCAAAGCGGTTTCAATCGCCGCAATGGCATCAGGTGTCAGTCGGCGAAAATCCCGCGCGAGACGATTGGCGAGCGCTGTTGCCTCTGGCGTCAGCCCGCCGGTTTCCAGCACCACACGCGGATGCGATTGCCGCGCGAGTTTCGCCAATTCTTCCGCGTCATCCCAGATCAAGCCAAAGAATTCATTGACCTGATGTACCAGCCCGGCTGAAGGCTGCCCACGCCGCCCATGTTCCAGCGCAGAAAGATAGGCGGCTGAAACTTGCAGGGCGGCCGCCAAATCCTTCAGCGCAACACCACGTTCGGCACGCAGCGCGCGCAGCCTGGCGCCGAAAGGTGTCATTTACGCCGCCGCAGCATCAAATGCACCGCGCCCGTATTCGCCGCATGCGGATGCGCCGCCGCCAGCAGGATGCGGCGCAGATCCGGCGCATTCAGCCAATGTGGCAATTCGCGGCGCAGCACGCCACCTTCCGGCGATGAACCGCGCCCGGTAATCACCGCAACGCAACGCAGCCCATCGGCAAAGGCACCAAGCAAAAAACCTCGCACAGCATCATGCGCTTCCTGCGCGCGCCGCCCGTGCAAATCCAACGTGCGCTCCGGCTTTGTCTTGCCGCGCCGCAATGCGCGCCAGCGCTTATCATCCAAACCTGCGGGCGTGACATTCACCTGAATGGGCGGTGGCTGCCAGGCTTGAGGCGCGATGGGCAGCGCCGTAGGCACAGCCTGCGGTACGGGTGCTGCTGCTGGCGCGATTACGGCTTCAGGCTGCGGCAATTCTCGCCCTGGTAGCGGCTCCACACTCACCACATAGGCCTGCCACAAGGCGCGATCGGCTGCGCTCAGCGCGCGGGCGCGGCGACGCGAAAGGCTCATCCCGGCAGCGCAGCGGGGTCATCATCCACCACAATCACATGCAGCCGCCGCGGCCCACTCGCGCCGAGTTCAAGCGTCTGTTCAATATCCCCGCTGCGCGATGGACCCGTTACCAACATCACATTGCGCGGCATGAAACCGCCAGTGACTGCATCCTGCCTTTCGGCGCGCAGCATATCCCAGGCATCCTCATAAGGCCCGGTGATGCGGGAGGCACGCAGCACCACAATCTCGGTCTCGGCCAGCAGATTGAGCGTGGTGGGGCGCGCGGGATCGGATGGCAGCATCAGGGTGCCGGTTTCCGCAATGCCGGCATAGCCATGCTGGACGGAGACCACATCACTGGCCTCGGCACGGCGTGTCTCAAACTCCAGCATCGCACGATCAGACCACGGCAGCGCCTGCAATTCCGGATGCGGCGCCATGACAAAGCGCGGCGCGAGATTTTGTTGGGAGAGATATTCCGCGACGGCGCCGGGAATTTCCTTCACATCCGCCACGCGCGTGACGCTGCC
>CAIMVB010000089.1 GCA_903844785.1 uncultured Rhodospirillales bacterium
AACGCCATGGGGACCGCTTTCTGGAGCGGATCTTCACCACGGCGGAGCGCGCCAAGGCGGAAAAGCGGACGGAACGCATCCGCGCCGCCACCTATGCCAAGCGCTTCGCGGCGAAGGAAGCCGCTTCCAAGGCGCTTGGCACCGGCTTTCGCGCCGGTGTTTTCTGGCGCGATCTGGGGGTGGTGAATTTGCCATCCGGCCAGCCCACCTTGCGGCTGACAGGGCGGGCTGCGGAACGCCTGAAAGCCATTACGCCGGCGGGACATGGGGCGGTGATTGCGCTGACCATGACCGATGAATTCCCCTATGCCCAGGCGATGGTGGTGATCACCGCCGTGCCGCTTCCTTGACAGGGCGCACGGCGCCGTTATGCCCTGGGCCTGCCGGGCGCTATCGCCACGGTAAAACCGCGCCCCTTGGGCCTTTTTTGCGGATGTGACATGCCTCTTCAGAGATCCGGCGGTTGGCTGGAAAGCGTCAAAACCATTGTCTATGCGGCGCTGATTGCGGTTGGCATCCGCACTGTTGCTTTTGAACCTTTCAATATCCCATCCGGGTCCATGATCCCTTCGCTTCTGGTGGGGGATTATCTTTTCGTCTCCAAATTCTCCTATGGCTATTCGCGCCATTCCATGCCCTTCAGCCCCAATCTTTTCGAAGGGCGCATTTTCGCCTCTCCGCCCAAGCGTGGCGATGTGGCGGTGTTCAAGCTGCCGCGCGATGGCAGCACGGATTACATCAAGCGCATCATTGGCCTGCCTGGGGATCGCGTGCAGATGCGCAGCGGTATTCTGCACCTGAATGGCACACCGGTGCGGCGCGAATTACTAGGCCCCTTCACGGTTGAAGGCGATGGGCCGCGCATTACAGTGCGGCGCTTCCGTGAATTCCTACCGGCCATTGATGGCGCGCCAGCTGTGGCGCATGACATCCTTGAAGCCTCAGACGATGCGCCCCTGGATAATACGCCGGAATTCCGCGTGCCTGCGGGCCATGTTTTCGCCATGGGCGATAACCGGGACAATAGCTTGGATAGCCGCGCGATGAATGCGGTGGGCTTCATCCCGATTGAAAACCTGGTGGGCCGGGCGGAGTTTATTTTCTTTTCCGTGGATGGCTCGGCCGCCTGGTGGCAGGTTTGGGGCTGGCCCTTCGCCATTCGCTGGACGCGGCTTTTCAGCGCCGTCAGATGATTGGCCCCCAGAAAGCATGAGTGCTAATCTGCAAGAAAGGCTTGGCCATTGCTTCGCCAAACCTGAATTGCTGGACCGCGCACTGACCCATAGCTCAGATGCGGAAAGCCGTGGTGAGGGTTTGCTTTCCAATGAGCGTTTGGAATTTGTCGGCGATCGCGTGCTGGGCTTATGCATCGCGGAATGGTTGGCCGAACACTTTACAGCAGAACGCGAAGGGGATTTGGCAAAGCGGCTTTCCATGCTGGTTTCCGCCGATACGCTTTGCAAGGTGGCCGAAGATTTGGGGCTTGGTGCTGATCTGCGGATGCCCGCGCGCTATCGCGCGACGGGGTTAATGGGGCCGCGCAATCTACTATCCGATGCATTTGAAGCGGTACTCGGCGCAATTTATCTGGATGGCGGCATGGCACCGGCGCGCGCCCTGGTGCGGCGTTGTTTTGCGGGGCTGATTGAAGCCGATGCGCGCCCGCCGACCTCACCCAAGAACCGTTTGCAGGAATGGACGCTCGGGCGCGGGCTGGGCTTGCCGGTTTATGGGCTGGTGCAGGCGATTGGCCCCGCCCATGCGCCGCGCTTCATCGCAAGGGTTCTGGCGGCGGGGCGGGAAGCACAAGGTGAAGGCGATAGTAAACGCGCCGCTGAACAAGCCGCCGCGGCGGCATGGCTGAAAGAATTGAACACATGACCACGCGTTGCGGCCTGATTGCTATTCTGGGCGCGCCCAATGCCGGCAAATCAACGCTGGTAAACCGGCTTGCCGGCAGCAAGGTGACGATTGTCTCCCCCAAGCCGCAAACCACGCGCTTCAGGGTGCGCGCGGTAGTGATGCGGGGTGAGAGCCAATTGGTACTGGTGGACACACCCGGCATTTTCACACCGCGCCGGCGGCTGGACCGCGCCATGGTCGCTGCCGCCTGGGGCGGCGCGCAGGATGCGGATGTGGCACTGCTGATTGTGGATGCGCGCGCGGGGCTGACGGAGCCCTTGCGCGCCATCATTGAAAAACTCGGCAAGACACGCCGGCCCACCTGGCTTGTGTTGAACAAAACCGATCTGATCCCGCGCGAGCAATTGCTGCCGCTGACGGCGGAATTGCACAAGCTGCAACCTTTCGCCGAGACGTTCATGATCTCCGCCGAGAAGGGTGAAGGCTTGGATCGGCTGCTGGATCGGCTGGCGGAAGCGGTGCCACCCGGGCATTATCTTTTCCCGGAAGATGATCTGACCGATCTGCCAAACCGCATGTTGGCCGCCGAGATTGTACGCGAACAGATCCTGCGCCAGACGCATCAGGAAGTGCCACATCATGCTTCGGTAGAAACCGAAGCATGGACCGAAAAACCCGATGGGTCGGTCCGGATTGATTGCATCATCTATATCGCCCGCGCGTCACAAAAGGCCATTCTGATTGGCGATAAGGGCAGCCGCATTCGTGAGATTGGGCGGCTCGCGCGCTTGGAATTGACCAAATTGCTGGAACGCCCGGTGCATCTTTTTCTGAATGTTAAGGAAAAGCCCGATTGGGATGAAACGGCCGCGCGCATCCGCGCCATTGGGCTTGAGGATGCGGGCTGAGCAGGCTGCTGCATGAGCATTGAATGGGAGGCCCCGGCAGTGGTGCTGGACCTTCGCCCGCATGGCGAAGGTGGTGCGGTTGTCACGGTGCTGACCGAAGCGCATGGCCGCCATGCCGGCTTGGTGAAGGGCGGCGCTTCCCGCGCTCAGGCGGGGCTGTGGCTGCCGGGCAATCTGATTGAGGCGCGCTGGGTGGCACGGCTTTCAGATCAATTAGGGAGCCTCAGCGGCGAATTGGTGCATCCGGCGGCGGCCCTTGCCATGGATGAACCGCTCGCTCTCGCTTTGCTGTCTTCCGCCTGCGCCATCGCCGCCGATGCCCTGCCGGAACGCGAAGCGCATCCGCGCGCCTTTGCTGGCCTCGTTTCCCTGATCGGCCATTTGGCCGGGGGCGCTGAGGGCGTGGTCGCGGATTATGTGCGGTTTGAGGCGTTGATCCTGGCCGAGCTTGGCTATGGGCTTGATCTGGCCGCCTGCGCCGTGACGGGGGTGAGTGAAGGTTTGACCCATGTCTCCCCGCGCACGGGGCGCGCGGTCAGCGCCGGTGCGGCGGCGCCTTATTTGGACAAGCTATTGCCCCTGCCCGGCTTTCTGCGCGATGCGGAAAGCCTGGGCGATGCCGCTGCCTGGGCAGCGGGGCTACGCCTGACCGGGCATTTCCTGGAACGCGATGCCTTTGGCGCGCGTCACCGCCCCGTGCCGGAAGCGCGCTTCAGATTGGCGGAGAGAATTGCAGGCTTAAATGCCGCCCCACCTGATAATGCATGACGCCGGTTTGCCCAGCCATCGCGGCTTCACAAATCTCGTGAAGCTCCTCGGGCAGGCTATGCAGCTTTTCTGGGTTAAGGCGTGACCCGCTGAGGGTTGCCACATGAGTCCAACCAAGATTGCGTAGCGTGAAAGCCGCGCTTTCCGCTGCCATTTCGGCCGAAGGCGCCAAGTTGAAGACCAGAAAGCCGCGAAATTCACCGCGCGGGGCTAGCGTCGCAGCGCCGGCAATGCCCTCAGCCCAGGTGACCCAGACCGAAGGCGCGGGCACAGGCAAAAACACCTGCTCAAGGGGCACGGTTGCGGGCTGCATCATAGGCGTAAGAATACAGCAAGAATGCTTTACAAAGTCTTGAAGCCTTTGCAGCGCGGCTTGGGCAAGGTTAGACGGTTCCCTGGATAAGGACGCGATTCGCCCATGCCCGATGATGTAAAAACCCTGACGCCTAACGGGGCGGAGCGTGAAACGCGCCTCGCGGATGCGTTGTCCGAACGCTATTTGGCCTATGCGCTTTCCACCATTACGGCGCGGTCCCTGCCGGATGTGCGCGATGGGTTGAAGCCCGTGCATCGCCGCCTGCTTTGGGCGATGCGGCAATTGCGGCTGGATCCGGAAGCTGGCTTCAAGAAATGCGCGCGTATCGTGGGCGATGTGATGGGTAAGTATCACCCCCATGGCGATGCCGCGATTTATGAGGCGATGGTGCGGCTCGCGCAGGATTTTGCGGCGCGCTACCCCTTGGTCGAAGGCCAGGGCAATTTCGGCAATATCGATGGCGATAACCCAGCCGCCATGCGCTACACCGAAGCGCGCCTGACGGAAGTGGCGCAAGCCCTGCTGGAAGGCATTGAAGAAGACGCGGTTGATTTCCGCGCGACCTATGATGGGGAAGAACGCGAACCCATCGTGCTGCCGGCGGCCTTTCCGCATCTGCTGGCCAATGGCGCGGCGGGGATTGCGGTGGGCATGGCAACCTCCATCCCGCCGCATAATGCCGGGGAGCTTTGCGCGGCGGCGCTTGAATTGGTGCGCAACCCCGCTGCTGAAACCCGTGATTTGCTGCGCCACATCAAAGGGCCGGATTTCCCGACCGGCGGCATTCTGGTGGAAGCGCCGGAATCCATCGCAGAGGCCTATGAAACCGGGCGCGGCGGGTTTCGCGTGCGCGCCAAATGGGAAGTGGAAAAGGGCAAGGCGGGAAGCTGGGTGATCATTATCACCGAAATCCCCTATCAGGTGCAAAAGGCCCGGCTGATTGAACAAATCGCGCAGCTTCTGGAAGAGAAGAAGCTGCCGCTGCTGGCTGATTTGCGCGATGAAAGCACCGAACAGGTGCGGATCGTGCTGGAACCCAAAACGCGCAATGTGGAACCGGCAGTGCTGATGGAAACGCTGTTCCGCGCCACCGCGCTGGAAAGCCGCTTTCCGCTGAACATGAATGTGCTGGATGCGAACCGCACGCCGCGCGTCATGAGCTTGAAGGAAGTGCTGCGCGCCTGGCTTGATCATCGGCATGAGGTGCTGCAGCGCCGCACCAATCACCGGCTGGGCGCGATTGCACGGCGGCTTGAGATTCTGGATGGCTATCTGATCGCTTATCTGAACCTGGATGAGGTGATCCGCATCATCCGGGAAGAAGATGAACCAAAGCCGCGGCTGATGGAACGCTTCGGCCTGAACGATACGCAAACCGAAGCCATCCTGAATATGCGGCTGCGTGCGCTACGCCGGCTTGAAGAAATGGAAATCCGCAAGGAGCATAAAAAGCTTTCCGCGGAACAGAAAAAGCTTCAGGCGCTGATGAAATCAGAAGCGGCGCGCTGGCAGACGATTGGCGAAGAAATTGAAAGTATGCGCACGCGCTTTGGCGATGGCGCGCTTGGTGCGCGGCGCACCGCAACCGGTGCGGCGCTGCCAGAAGTGGTGGTGGATGAAGCCGCCTTTGTGGAACGTGAACCCATTACCGTGATTCTATCCGAAAAAGGTTGGATCAGGGCGCAGAAGGGCCATGTGTCCTTGGATGGCGAATTGCGCTTCAAGGAAGGTGATAGCCTTTCCATCGCTCTCCACGCCGAAACCACGGATCGGCTGGTGCTTTTTGCCACCAATGGCAAGGCCTTCACGCTGAAGGCCGATGCCATTCCGCGCGGGCGCGGCGATGGCCAACCGGTGCGCTTGATGCTTGACCTGACCAATGAAGATGCGGTGGTCACGATGTTCGTGCATCGTGAAGGGTTGCGCTATTTGGTCGCGGCATCAGATGGCAAAGGCTTTCTGGTGAAGGGCGAGGAATTGCTGGCCGAAAAGCGCACCGGCAAGCAGGTATTGAATGTGGACCCGCCGACGGAAGCGGCGGTCTGCGTACCGGCGGAGGGTGATTCCATTGCGGTGATTGGCGATAACCGCAAATTACTGCTCTTCCCGCTTGATCAAGTGCCTGAGATGACGCGCGGGCGCGGGGTGCAGTTGCAAAGCTACCGCGATGGGGGGCTTGCGGACGTCAAGGTCTTTACCCGCAAGGAAGGGCTTTCCTGGGTGCTTGGCGAAAGAACGCGGGTGGAGACGGATTTGCGTGCCTGGGTTGGCAATCGCGCCGGCGCGGGCAAGGCGCCGCCCAATGGGTTTCCGCGGTCCAATCGGTTTGAATAAAACCGATATGCATAAAAGAAACCCCAGCATGAGACATCACGCTGGGGTCATTGTTTCATCAGTAATGAAACGCCTTACGGCATCGCAACATCAATGCCCTGGTAGAAGTAATTCTGCGCGCGGATTTCATCATCCGTGAGCCGGCGCCCCGCCGGGATCACCACCGTGCCATCCTGGCGCGTGATCGGGCCTTCAAACGGGTGCAGCGTGCCAGCAGCGATGGCGTCACGGATGCGCGTTGCCTCGCTCACTTCCTCGGGCGTCATATTGGTGAAGGGCGCCATGCGGAACATGCCGCTGCCAAGCCCACCCCAGGTATCCGTCGCGCGCCAGGTGCCGTCCAGCACCGCCTTCGCACGATCGGCATAATAATCACCCCAATTGTTGACGCTGCTGGTCAAATGCGCGCGCGGCGCGAAGCGCGTCATGTCGGATGCCTGGCCGAAGCCGAAGATACCACGCTGTTCGGCAAGCTGCAGCGGTGCCGGGCCATCCGTATGGCTGCACAGCACATCGCAGCCCTGGTCAATCAGGGCGCGGGCCGCATCGGCCTCTCGCGCTGGGTTCGACCAGGCATTCACCCACACCACCCGCACCTTCATGGACGGGTCCACAGACCAGGCGCCGCGCATCACGGTGTTGATGGCGCTGATCACCTCCGGCACCGGGAAGGTGGCGACATAGCCAATGGTCTTTGAACGCGACTTGCGCGCGGCGATCACGCCCTGGATGTAGCGGCCTTCGTAGAAGCGGGCATTGTAGATCGCCATGTTCGGCAGCGTCGTCGGGCCAGTCGCGTTTTCGAAGAACACGCCCGGGTGCTGCGGCGCCAGGCGCTGCGTGGGGACGAAGTAGGAAAAGCTAGTCGTGAAGATCAACCGGTGGCCGGTGCGGACCAACTGAGTCACAACGCGGTCGAAATCAGGCGGCGCCACGGATTCCACCGTGGTGGCATTGACGCGGTCGCCCAGCACTTCAGCCATGCGGCGGCGCCCCTGGTCGTGCATATGGGACCAGCCGAAATCGCCGACCGGGCCGATCAAGACGACGCCCACATTGAGGCGCGACTGCGCCTCGGCCTGCTGGCCGGCCAGCGCGGCGCCAGCAAGACCGGCCGAGCCAGCCATAAGGTGACGACGGGTGATGTTCATGAGGCTCTCCCTGAAAAGCTGGGCGGATTAAGCAAATTTAATGCAGATACGGAAGCCCTTATCGGTCGGGCACAAAAGGCACGCCGAGCGAGGCCGGCCCCGCCGCGCCGCCGCGCCTTGCCCGCATAATGAGCACCAGGACCAGAATCGTGATCAGATAGGGCAAGGCCGCCAGAAACTGAGACGGCAGCGGCACGCCCGCCGATTGCGCGTGCAGCTGTAGGATGGTGAGTGCGCCGAACAGATAGGCGCCGACCATGGCCCTGAAGGGCAGCCACGAGGCAAACACAACGATGGCAAGCGCAATCCAGCCCCGCCCCGCGGTCATGCCGCTACTCCAGAAGGGCGTCAGGACCAAGGACATATAGGCCCCCGCCAAGCCCGCGCAGCCACCGCCAAACAGGATGGCGAGAAGCCGTATGCGCCGCACCGGATAGCCAAGCGCATGCGCCGCCGCGTGATTTTCGCCGACCGCGCGCAGAACAAGCCCGGCGCGGCTTTTGGTGAGAAACCACCAGACCGCCACAACAAGCGCGATGGAGGCATAAACAAATGGATCCTGGTGAAACAGCACCGAGCCGATGAAGGGTATGTCGGACAGCAGCGGGACTTCGATCTTGCCAATACCCGCGCGCTGCACGCCCACAAAGGGCGCGCCAATCACGCCGGAAAGCCCTAGCCCGAGGATAGCCAAAGCCAGGCCCGCCGCGACCTGATTGGCCGCCAGCCCCAAAACCAGCGCGGCGAATACCAAGGACAGCGCCATACCCGCCAGCACCGCCACCAGCACGCCAAGCGTGGAAGACCCGGTGGCGATCGCCGCCGCAATGCCAGCGGCGGCGCCGATGACCATCATGCCCTCAACGCCCAAATTCAAAACGCCGGAGCGTTCCACCACCAATTCGCCAATTGCTGCAATCAGCAGTGGGGTGGAAGCGGTGATGATGGTCAGGATGATGGCCTCGAACAGCGTCATGCCGCCGCCCCCCGGATCAGGCGGAAGCGATATAAAAGCAGGCTATCGCAGGCGAGCACGAAGAACAGCAAAAGCCCTTGCAGCACGCGTGTGGCATCAAGCGGCAGACGCAGCATGATTTGCGCATTCTCGCCACCGATGAAGGTGATGGCGATGAAAATGCCGGCAAATAAACAGCCGATGGGATTAAGCCGCCCGAGGAAAGCGACGATGATCGCGGTGAAGCCATAGCCAGGCGAAAGGCCGGGCTGCAATTGCTTGATGGTGCCTGCGGCTTCCAGCACGCCGGCGAGCCCCGCGAGTGCGCCGGAAATCATAAAAACCGTGATGATCAGCCGCGCCTCAGAAAACCCGGCAAAGCGCGCGGCGCGCGGCGCTTCTCCCACCAGGCGGATTTCAAAACCCTTCAGCGTGCGCCCCATCAACAGCATGAAGCCCAGCACCAACGCAATCATGATCGGCGTGCCGATATTGAGCCGCCCGCCCGCCATCAGCAGCGGCAATGTGGCTTCCGGTTCGAATACAACGCTATTGGGCATATTGAAGCCGGCGGGGTCTCGCCAAGGGCCGCGCACCAGGAAATCCAGCAGCAATTCCGCGACATAAACCAGCATCAGGCTTGTCAGGATTTCATTGGCGCCGAAGCGCGTGCGCAGGATGGCGGGGATCAACGCAAAAGCCGCGCCTGCCATCGCACCCACCAGCAGCATCACCAGCAAAAGCCACGGTCCTTGCGTGCTGCCATGGGTGATGATGGCGATATAGCCGCCCGCCATGGCACCGAACAGGAATTGCCCCTCGGCGCCGATATTCCAGACCTTGGCGCGGTAGCAAGCCGCGAGACCCACCGCGATCAGCACGAGCGGTGTCGCCTTCACCGCCACTTCCTGTAAGCCCCAGGAATCTGAGAGAGGATCAAGAAAATAGGTGTAAAGCGCCGCGCCGGGATCCTTGCCGAGTAGCGCGAACATAATGGCTGCCGAGATCATCGTCAGCGCCACGGCAATGAGTGGAGAGATCAGCATCAGGCTGATTGGCGTTTCCGTCCGCTTTTCCATCACCAGGCGCATCACGCCGCCATCCCCGCGCCGCCCATGAGCAGGCCAAGCGATTCACGTGTGGCTTCCGCGGTTGGCATGGCGGGTGAAAGTCGGCCCATGAACATGACGCAGAACCGGTCTGAAATCTCCAGCAACTCATCCAAATCCTGGCTGATCACCAGCACCGCGTTGCCCGCGCGGGCAAGGTCCATCAGCGCCTGGCGAATGGTGGCGGCAGCGCCCGCATCCACCCCCCAGCTTGGCTGCGCCACCACCAGAATGCCGGGCTGGCGTGCGATTTCGCGGCCAATGACGAATTTCTGCAAATTGCCGCCCGATAGCGCCCGCGCTTCCGGGTCTGCCGGGCCTTTGCGCACATCAAAGGCGCGCACCACGCCGGCCACGAAATCACGCAGCCGCGCACGATCCACCAGCCCCTGGCGCAAAAAACCATTGGTGGCATGGCCTGACAGCAGCGCATTTTCGGAAAGCCGCATGGCCGGCGCCGCACCATGGCCAAGCCGTTCTTCTGGCACAAAGGCCGCACCGCGCTTGCGGCGTTCATTGATGCCGGCCTGCCCAACCGCCACCCCATCCAGGGCAATCGCACCGGCATGGGGCGCCAGCACTTCGCCGCTGAGGGCTGCGAAAAGTTCATCCTGACCATTGCCGGCAACACCGGCAATGCCCAGCACCTCACCGGCGCGGAGTTCCAGGTTGATGTTGTTGAGCGCAATGCCGTGCGCATGCTGCGCCGGAAGCGAAAGCGCGGAGACCGCCAAGCGCACCGGGCCTTGCGCTTCGATGTGATCATGGCGGATCGGCACCACATCGCCGCCCATCATCATGCGGGCCAAGCTTGCTGCCGTTTCCAGACGCGGGTCGCAATGCGCCACCACCTGCCCGCCGCGCAGAATGGTCGCGGCTTCACAAATCCGGCGCACTTCTTCGAGCTTGTGAGAGATATAAAGGACCGAACGCCCCTCGGCGCGCAGCCTAGCGAGGGTTGCGAATAGCCCCTCGGCTTCCTGCGGGGTCAGCACCGAAGTTGGCTCATCCAGAATGAGCAGGCTTGGGTTCTGCATCAGACAGCGCATGATCTCCACGCGCTGGCGTTCGCCCACCGAAAGCCGCCAGACTTCGCGCTTGGGATCAAGCGGCAAGCCATAGGCGCGGCTGGTTTCCGCAAGGCGATCGGCGATTTCTTCCACGGCGCCGGCACCATCCAGCGCCAGGGTAACATTTTCGGCGACCGTCAGCGCCTCAAACAAGGAGAAATGCTGAAACACCATCCCGACGCCAAGGGCGCGGGCGGCGCGTGGGCTTTCCACCGAAACGGGCGCGCCGCGCCAGATCAGCCGCCCCGCATCCGGGCGCAGCAGCCCATAGATGATCTTGACCAGCGTGGATTTGCCAGCGCCGTTTTCGCCAAGCAGGGCGTGGATTTCGCCGGGTGCCACCCGCAGCGCCACGGCGTCATTTGCCACCAGCGCGCCGAAGCGCTTGGTGATGCCCTCAGCAACAAGAAGCGGGGGGGGTGCCTGCATGACAGGCGTGTAACCTTTTTCGTGCTGTCTGTCGCCGGGGTTGCCGGGCGAAAAATCAGCCAGGCACGGCGAAGGCGGAAAGCTCAGCGCGCAATTCGGGGATGCCCTGGCCGGTTTCACTGCTGGTCACCAGCACCATGGGGTGGGCCGCGATATGGCGCCTTGCCAGCCCCTCAACCTCAGTGAGGCGCTTGGCGAATTGCGCGGGCGGCACATCATCCGCCTTGGTCAGCACGATCTGAAACGCGACCGCCGCTTCGTCCAACAGCTTCATCGCGGCAAGGTCAGCGGATTTGGTTTCAATCCGCGCATCCATCAGCAGCAGCACGCGGCGCAGATTGGGCCGGCCGCGCAGATATTCGAACATCATGCCCTGCCAATCGGCCTGCAATTCCTTGGAAGCCTTGGCATAGCCATAGCCCGGCATATCCACGAGTGCGAGACGATCACCCAAATTGAAGAAATTCAATTGCCGCGTGCGCCCAGGCGTATTGGAAACCCGCGCCAGCGCATTGCGCCCGGTCAGCGCATTCAGCAGCGAGGATTTGCCAACATTGGATCGTCCGCAAAAGGCAATCTCTGGCAGGCCGGGCGGTGGCACTTGATCAAGCTTCTGCGCGCCGAAGTAGAAATCGCAAGACCGGGCAAACAGAAGGCGCCCCGCCTCAAGCAAGGCGGCGCGCGCTTCCTCATCCGTTATTTCAGCAAGACCACTCATCAGCGGGTGCGGGCAAGCGGCATCACGCCTTCTTGCCGCCCGCCTTGGCCGCGCGGGATGCGGCGCGTTCGTGACGCATGATGTAGTATTGCTGGCCGACGGAAAGCGTATTGTTCCAGGCCCAGTAGATGATAAGCCCCGCTGGGAAGGATGCCAGCATGAAGGTGAAGATGATGGGCATCCAGGCGAAGATTTTGGCCTGAATCGGATCAGGCGGCTGCGGGTTCAGCTTCTGCTGCACCCACATCGTGACACCCATAAGCAGCGCCCAGGCTGGCATGTGCAAAAAGCTGCTCCAGGCCGCGGGATCAAAGGGCAGCAGGCCGAATAAATTGAACAGATTGGTGGGATCAGGCGCCGAGAGATCCTTGATCCAGCCAAAGAAGGGCTGGTGGCGCATTTCAATAGTGACGAACAGCACCTTGTAGAGCGCGAAGAAGACCGGGATCTGGATCAGGATGGGCAGGCAACCGGAAGCGGGGTTTACCTTCTCACTCCGGTAAAGCGACATCATTTCGACCTGCGCTTTTTGCGGGTCATCCTTGTAGCGCTCCTTGATTTCGGACATTTTCGGGCCAAGCACCTTCATCTTGGCCATTGATTTGTAAGCCTTATTCGCGAGCGGGAAGAAGGCGATTTTAATGGCCAGCGTGAAGATCAGAATAGCAACGCCGAAATTGCCGAAGACCTGGAACAACCAATCCAAAGCATAGAAGAATGGCTTGGTCAGGAAGTAGAACCAGCCGAAATCAATTGCCTTGTCAAAATCCTTGATGCCAAAGCGTGTTGCGTAATCATCCAGCAAATGGACTTCCTTGGCACCGGCGAAAAGCCGGCTTTTGAAGCCATCCGCGGCGCCTGCGGCAATCTGTTGCGCAGCAGGGGAGGCAATATCCACCTGCCAGCGTTCACCCGCCGTACCAGCGCCTTCGCTGACAAAGCGATAAGCCGCGCGCATGGGCTGATCCGCCGCCGCCGGCATCAGCGCAGCAAGCCAGTATTTATCG
>CAIMVB010000090.1 GCA_903844785.1 uncultured Rhodospirillales bacterium
CATCGCCCCATCCGCCTTGCCCGCGCCCACCAGCGTGTGCATTTCATCAATGAACAGGATGATTTCGCCTTCCGCCTGCTGCACTTCCGCCAGCACGGCTTTCAGACGTTCCTCGAACTCACCGCGATATTTGGCGCCTGCGATCATGGAGCCAAGATCCAGCGCCATGACGCGCTTGGTCTTCAAGGCTTCTGGCACATCGCCATTGACGATGCGGAGCGCCAAGCCTTCCACAATAGCGGTTTTGCCAACCCCTGGTTCGCCGATCAGCACCGGGTTATTTTTGGTGCGGCGGGCGAGCACCTGAATAGCGCGACGAATTTCCTCATCACGGCCAATCACCGGGTCAAGCTTGCCCTGGCGGGCCACTTCCGTGATGTCGCGCGCGTATTTCTTCAGCGCGTCGAAGCTATCCTCGGCGTTCTGGCTATTCACCGTGCGGCCCTTGCGGAGCGCGGCGATGGCCTTTTCCAGCTTATCGGGTTCGGCACCTGCCAGGCGCAGCGCGCGGCCCGCATCACCCTCACTGCCGGCAAGCGCCACCAGCACGCGGTCCTGCGCCACAAAGGCATCGCCGGCGCGATTCGCCTGTTCCTGGGCATTGCCCAGGATGCGCACGATATCGGCGGTAAAATTGGGTTGGGCCGAAGCGCCGCCGCCGGTCACTTTCGGTATGCGTCCTAAGGCGGAATCAACCGCAACCTTGGCGCGCATCGGGTCCCCGCCCGCGGCGCGAATCAGGCCGCTGGCCGCGCCTTCCGGGTCATCCAGCAATGCCTTCAGCAAATGGCCGGGGGTCACCTGTTGGTGAAAATCCCGAATGGCGATGGTTTGCGCCGCTTGCAGAAAACCGCGGGCGCGATCGGTAAACTTTTCGATATCCATGAGGTCCCTCTCCTGAGCGGACGATGCCCTCGCCCCCGAATGGGCGACGAATGACACCAGAATGCTTGATATGTGGTATCAGGCCTTGATCTGCTTCAAGGGGGTGCCCGATGCGTATCGAAAAGATCTACCGCTATCCGGTAAAGGGCCTGTCAGCCGAGGCGCTGGAGGCTGTGGCGCTGACGCCAGGGGAGATGCTGCCGCATGACCGGCGCTTCGCACTCGCCCAGGGGGATGCGCCCTTTGATGTGTCGGCACCGCGTTGGCTTTCCAAGCGCAATTTCGGCTGCCTGATGGCCAATGAACGGCTTGCCCTGCTGCATACGGCCTTTGATCCGCATGACGGGAGCCTTGCCATCCGCGCCCCGGGCGCTGCCCCCTTCCTGGGGGATACGCGCACGGATGCCGGCAAGGCCGCCATTGCGCGTTATTTAAGCGATTTCCTGGGCGCTGAAGCGCGGGGTGAGCCGCGCTTTATTGAAGCGCCTGGCCATCGCTTTTCCGATGTGGCGATGAAAGTGGTTTCCATCATTGGCCTTGCCAGCCTGCATGCGCTGGAAGCCGAGGCCGGCATGCTGCTGGACCCGATCCGTTTTCGCGCCAATCTTTACTTCTCTGGCGGGCGCCCTTGGGCGGAATTTGATTGGCTTGGCAAGGAAATCCAGATTGGCCAAGTGCGGCTTAAGGTAGTGAAGCGCATCGTGCGTTGTGCTGCGACCGAGGTGAACCCGGAAACGGCGAAACGCGACGCCGACCCGCCGCGCGATTTGCGCCGGCATTTCGGCCATGCCGATTTGGGGGTTTATGCGGAAGTGCTGGAAGGTGGGCAGGTGGCGCTTGGTGATGCGCTGGAACCGATGATCCTTGCGTTGTGATAATGCCTTTATTCTGCCGCTTGGCGAGAGCATGAATTCTTCTTCAAAGGAGTCGTCGCGATGGCATTAAAGCTCCGTCATGTTGCTGTTCTGGGCCTCGGTTTGGCTGGGCTGGCGTTTTCCGGCGCCACGGCAAGCGCACATCCGCAATACGGGTATGGCCATGGTCATGGTCATGGTCACCACCCGCGGCCGTATGGTTATCCTCACGGTCAAGCTGGCGTGGTTATTCTGCCGCCCCCGGTTTACTACGCCCCCCCGCCGCCGGTGTATTACGCCCCGCCGCCGGCTTATTACGCGCCCCCGCCGGCCTATTACGTGCCCGCGCCCTATCCGCATTATGGACATTATGGGCGGCCTGGCGTGTCGCTCAATTTCAGGTTCTGAAGCGGGCCTTGCGCGCGGCCGCCGCGCCGCGCAATTTCGCCCCGCATGTGCACATTGATTTTACTCAATCGGCCGGATCATGAATGGCCGATACTGGTTGCCGCCAACCGCGATGAGAGGGCGGACCGCGCCTGGGATGCGCCCGCGGCGTGGTGGGCCGACTATCCGGGGGTGATTGGTGGGAGAGACCGCAGTGCGGGCGGTTCTTGGATGGCGCTTGGCCCGCATGGCGTGATGGCCGCGGCGCTGAACCGCCCTGGCAGCTTGGGCCCGGCACCCGGCAAGCTTAGCCGCGGTGAATTGCCGTTAAGGGCAGCCAGCGCCGAAAGCGCCGAAGCGGCGACTGAGGCCATGACGCGGCTGGATGCCGGCGCCTGGCGCCCCTTTAATCTGGTGATCGCGGATCGGCGCAGCGCCTTCTACATCGAAGCCTTGGGGGAAGGGCGCCCGCAGGCAGTTGCCCTGGCGCCGGGGCTTTCCATGGTGACATCGCATCCGCCGAATGATGAAAGCCACCCCCGAACGCGCCGGCACTTGCCGCGCTTTCGCGCCGCAGCGGCGCCTGAGCCAACGCGCGGCGATTGGCGCGCCTGGGAAGAACGCCTGGCCGATGACAGCCATGAGGGTGATTTAGCGGCAACGCTGAAAGTGCCGTTGTTGAATGGTTATGGAACAATGTGTGCCAGTCTGATGGGCTTTGGTGCCATGGGACAAAGGCTTTGGCGATTCTGTGCGGCCCCGCCAGGAGAGGGCGTGTTCCAGGAACTTGAATTCAGCGTCCTATGAGACCGACTCGGGGGGTGAAGTGGCGACCCCGCGCCATGACTGCTATAAGGCATTTAGGTTCCGCATCCGCCTAAGGTTGCGGGCGTAAGGATTGCCGAACCATGGCTCGTCGCCGCCAACTCTATGAAGGTAAAGCGAAAATTCTGTTTGAGGGGCCGGAACCCGGCACCCTTGTTCAGTATTTCAAGGATGACGCCACCGCCTTCAATGCCAAGAAGAAAGGCACCATCACCGGTAAGGGGGTGCTGAATAACCGCATCAGCGAATATCTGATGATGCGTCTGACCGAGATTGGCATCCCGACGCATTTCATCCGTCGGCTCAATATGCGCGAACAATTGATCCGCGAGGTTGAAATCATCCCGCTTGAGGTTGTGGTGCGCAATGTGGCTGCCGGTTCGCTGGCGCAGCGTTTGGGCATTCCCGAAGGCCAGCGTCTGCCGCGTTCCATTATTGAATATTATTTCAAGAATGATGCGCTGAATGACCCGATGGTGGCGGAAGAACACATCACCTGCTTCGGCTGGGCTTCGACGCATGATTTGGATGACATGATTGCGCTGACCTTGCGCATCAATGATTTCCTGACCGGGCTGTTGCTGGGCGTCGGCATTACCCTTGTGGACTTCAAGCTGGAATTCGGCCGGCTTTGGGAAAATGAGGAAATGCGCATCGTGCTGGCCGATGAGATCAGCCCTGATAATTGCCGGCTTTGGGATGCCAAGACCGGCGAGAAAATGGACAAGGACCGCTTCCGCCGAGATCTCGGCAAGGTGGAAGAAGGCTATCAGGAAGTCGCGCGGCGCTTGGGGATTCTGCCAGAAGCGGGTGTGCGCGACATGAAGGGGCCGGAGGCGATTCAATGAAGGCCCGCGTTTATGTGATGCCCAAGGCGGGCGTTTTGGACCCTCAGGGCAAGGCTATTGGCAACGCGCTGGAAGGCCTTGGTTTTGGCGGCGTGCGTGATGTGCGTGCAGGCAAGGTGATTGAATTGGACCTGTTGGAAACCGATCCGGCCCGCGCCAAGCAGGCGGCTGAGGATATGGCGCGCAAGCTTTTGGCCAATACGGTGATCGAAAGCTTCCGGGTGGAGATCATCTAAGGTGATCAAGGCCAGCCTGATCGCGATGCTGGTGCTGACGGTGCTGATTGCCATGGGACTGCGCTGGCGCGAACAACGCGCGCCTGTGGTGGCCCGCGGCAATATCGTGGCGCGCGGCAAGCGGACGATCAATCGTTGGGTGACGGCGGCGGCATTGGCTGCGCTGGTGACGATGATATTCATGGGCGGGCTGCATTGGCTGCGCCTGATCAGGACCTGAAAGCCATGCAGGCTGCGATTATTGTATTCCCCGGCACTAATCGGGAACGGGATATGCGCCTTGCACTCAAGCGCGCATCAGGCCGCGACCCCGTTATGCTGTTTCACCGCGAAGCGGCGCTGCCGAAGGGGCTTGATCTTGTTGTGCTGCCGGGCGGGTTTTCCTATGGCGATTATCTGCGCTGTGGTGCCATGGCGGCGCAATCGCCCATTATGCGTGCAGTGAAGGATTTTGCTGCGGCGGGCGGGCATGTGCTTGGCGTCTGCAACGGGTTTCAGATCATGATTGAAGCCGGGCTTTTGCCCGGTGGCTTGCTCCGCAATGCGACGCTGCGCTTTCTTTCCATGGATTGCCGGTTGCGCGTGGAACGGCCCGGCACGGCCTTTACGGGGCACTGGCAGCAGGGGGATTGCTTCCGCGCGCCCATGGCGCATGGCGATGGCAATTACTTCGCTGATGACGCAACGCTGGATCGTCTGGAGGGCGAAGGGCTGGTCGCTTTCCGTTATGTGGATGAAGCGGGTGAAGCCACACCAGCGGCGAATAGAAATGGCAGCGCGCGCAATATCGCCGGCGTACTCTCCCCCAATCTGCGCGTCTGCGGCTTGATGCCGCATCCTGAAGATTTGGTGGATCCTCTCATGGGCGGCATTGATGGCCTGCCCATGTTCCAAAGCCTGGCCGAGCGTTTGGTGGCCGCCTAAACCCTTAGTTCTCGTCGTAAGGGGAATATGATTTTGTCCATTTCCAAGACTGAACTCCTCGCTCTGCTCGAGATGCCTGAAGCGCGGGCCATGATTTCGGAGATCGCTGCAGAACACGTGCTGCAGGGCGCATTGGGGCGCGGGCGTTATGAGCATTTTGATATTGATCGTCTGCAATCTTTGGCGGCGGCGATATCCTCGGTGGAATTCGTGGCCGGCGCCATGCCCCGTGTGGCGCGCTTTCCCAATGGCGATGAATTTCTAAAAGCCATGCTCGCCATCCCCGCGCCGGCTGGGTTGGTGCTCGAATTTGGGGTTTTTTCAGGCCATTCCATCGGCCTGATCGCGGCAGCCAGGCCTGATCAGACCGTTTATGGCTTCGATTCCTTCGAAGGCCTGCCGGAATATTGGCGGCCGGGTTTCGATACTGGCACCTTCAAAACAGAAGGTCTGCCGGCCGTGCCGGGCA
>CAIMVB010000091.1 GCA_903844785.1 uncultured Rhodospirillales bacterium
GGAACATTTCGATATAGATCGGGCTTTGCAGCACGCGGAACTTGATGCCGCGTAAATCTTCCGGCTTCACGATGGGCCGCACATTATTGATCATGTGGCGGAAGCCACCTTCCATATAGCCAAGCGGGATCACGCCACGCGATTCAAGCCTTGTGCGTAGCGCCTGCCCCACGGCACCATCCAATACGCGATGGCCCTGTTCCTCGCTGGAAAACAGGAAGGGCATATCATTCACCTGGAAGGCGGGTTCGATCTGCGCGATCACCGCATTGGTGATGATGCCCATATCCACGGTGCCGAGCCGCATCCCATCAAGCATCGGGCGTTCATCGCCAATGGCGCGGTTGGGGAAAAGCTGCACCTCCATCCTGTCGCCCACGCGCTTTTCAAGCGCTTGCTTGAACAGGCGCGCACCGGTGGCATAGGGGTCCAGCGCGCCATCGCCGCTGGTCCAGCCCAGGCGCAGCACAGTCTTGCCTTGCGCACGCAGAATGGCCGGTGCCATGCCAAGGGCAAAAACGCCAGCGCCGAGAGAACGGCGGGTCAATTGGGTCATGCGGTCTTCCTCCCTTTTTGCCCGCTCATGCGCGGGGCTTGTCTTTTCAAGCATAGGCTGCCTTGCGCCTGACGCAAATCGCCTTCACGTCAGCGCCATCAGGCGCCCGAAGCCTTGGGGCTGATCCTGAAGGCCAAGGCGCCGCAGCACATGCCATGCCATGACCTGATTGCTGGTGATCACGGGCATGCCGAGTTCCGCCTCCAGCGCCTCAATCACTCCGGCGGAACGGATCGCTGTGCAGGAAATGAAGCAGGCATCTGCGCCGGGTGCTGCCCTTGCCGCCCCCCGCGCCTGGGCGGCAATCGCCTCGGGCGGGATTTGCGCCATTTCCGCATTGGTATTGATGCCCATCAGATCGCCGCCCATCACCGTGCAGCCATGGGCGGCCAGGAAGGCAATCTCCCGTTCATGCACGGCAGCGATATAGGGTGTGGTCAACAGAATGCGCTTGGCCCCCAAGGCGCCAAGCGCGGCCAGAATAGCATCGGCCGTTGTCACCGCTGGCAGGCCCGAAGCTTTAGTGATCCGCGCCGGGATTTCCGCCGCGCGATCAGGGGCGAAGGTGGAAACCGCGGTGCAGTGAAAGCCCAGTAGCGCTGGCCGCGCATCCGCCAGCAAGCCCGCCGCTTCTTCCAATCGATTGAGCATTTTCGCCAATTCGGCTTCCGAACTGCCGCGCAATTCCAGCCGGGTGATCAGCGCCACCACACCGGGCGGCAACATGGCGTGCAATTCGGCTTCGCATATCGCATTGCCTGAAGGCACCATCAGCCCAATGCGCGCCCGCGCGCCGTAATCAATCATCACAGCGATGCCCGCGCTTCCGCCAGCCAGCTTCGGTCTATGTAATCCTCGGCCCTGGTGCGGGCGCGCGCCGGCAAATCACGAATAAGCGCGCTGGTTTCAATCAGCGCCTGTACGCCAGCGGCACTTGCCTCCCCATCACGCGGGAAAATCGCATCGCGCGTATATTCCGCCCAGGCAAGGTCAGCGTAGCGCGCCTCAATTCCGGTTTCGCGCATGGCGACATCACGCGCGAAAGCTTGGTCCGTGTAGAATTTCTCATGCGCGCGCAAAAAACCGCGCAGAAAACGCAGCAGCAAATCGCGATTGCCGCGCGCCCAGCGCAAATCCACATCCAGGCTGGTGAATTGGAAATCCGGCACTTCCGTGCGCGGTTCACAGAGCGATACAAAGCCCAGATCAAGCGCCATGTGATTAAGCGGCGCACCCTGCAAGCCCGCATCAATTTCGCCTGTGCGCAGCATGTCCCAACGCGCCAGGATCGGCCCGCAGGGCACCAATTCATAATCATTTGGCCAATGCAGCCCGCGCGCCGCCAGAAGCCGCATGATCAGCGAAGAACTGCCCGCACGCAGCGAAGACACGCCAATTTTCTTGCCGCGCAAATCTTCAAGCCGCGCAAGGCCGGGCCGGGCGATGAAGGAAAACGGCAGGCGATTGACATTGCCGCCAATGATCGCCTGATGCCCGCCCCCTTCTGCATCCAGAATGACATGTTCGGTGACGCCATAGGCAAGCTGCGCGCGGCCATCGCGGATGCGTTCATTAACCTCCTCAATGCCTTCGATATGATCGATGTTGAGTGCGATGCCTTCGGCCGCGAAAAGCCCGGCATGCAGGCCGATCCAGGCCGGCAGATTGAAATAATTACGCGAAACAACAACAAGCGTCAGCGGATCCATGGCCCAGCCCCTAATACCGGGCGCCACCATGGGCAAAGCCGGGCCGAATGGGCAAGCCCCGCCTTGTTCCGGAGGGGCGGCACAACCATCTCGATCGCATGGTGATTCTGCGTCCTTCCTTCCCGCGCAAGGTTTTCGGCTGGGCCATGCTGGTGCTTGGCGTGCTTGGCCTGGTGCTGCCGTTTTTGCAGGGCTTTCTCTTCCTCGCCTTCGGGGTTTTCGTGCTGCGGGATCAGCATGTCTGGGCGGCGCGCCACTGGGGCTGGGTGGCCGGGCGCTGGCCGGATATGGTGACCAAGTTGGAAGCAATGGAAACCAGCATGGCGGCGCGGGCGCGCCATTTTGCCAAGCGGTTGCGGTTTCGAAGTTAGCCAGCACTCTGGCCACCCGCGCAGGGGCGGCGTAAGGGCCTGCTATGTATCGCCTTTGGATCATTACCGGCGCTCTGGCCGGGCTCATCGCGGTCGGGCTTTCCGCCTGGGCCGCGCATGGGCTGCCCGCGCGGCTTGACGCCGCGCGCATGGCAGCGGTGCAAAACGCGCTGACCATGCAAGGCTGGCATGCTTTGGCCCTGCTGATCGCGGGGCTGATGGCTGAAAGAGGCCGACGCCTGGCCCATGGCGCGGCAGCGGCTTTTCTGGCGGGCATGATCCTGTTCTGCGGCGCGGTCTGGTTCGGCGCGCTTTCCCGCCAATCCTTGGGGCCAGTGGCACCTTCGGGCGGGGTTCTGCTCATGCTCGGCTGGGCCTTGCTGGCGCTGGCGGCGCTCCGCCGATGATCCGCGCTGCCTATCTGGCCGCTGACGGGTTTGAGGCGGAATTGGCCGAAGAACTCCGCCTGACCAGGCGGCGCGTACAGGGCTGGCATGGCCGCCTGGCGCTATCGCCCGACCCGCCCGCGCCCGCCGTCTGGGCTTTGGATATCTGGACCGATCCGCAGGAATTGCCCGCCCCTTCGGTGAAGGCTGCCGCCGATGCCTTGCGTGCCATCCAGCGCAACTGGTCCCATTTGCCCTTGCTGCATCATCGCCGCAGCACGCTGATCGCCGAACGCCTGCCGCCCGTAAAGGCGCGCCCCCTGGTCTTCCCGGAACCCGCCCCGACCGCGCCCTTGGGTGCCTGGACCCTGTTGGCGCCAGACCTGATCTTGGCCAGCCCCAGCAAGACCAGCCCCTTCGTCAATGGCGAACCCCGCTTCGTGGAAGACAAGGCCGGCCCGCCTTCCCGCGCCTACCTCAAATTATGGGAAGGGCTGACCCGGTTGGGCCGCCACCCCGGCCCGGGCGACACTTGCCTTGACCTTGGCGCCTCCCCCGGCGGCTGGACTTGGGTGATTGCCAAACTCGGCGCTGAGGTGACCGCGGTGGATAAGGCGCCGCTCGACCCGGCCATTGCTGCCCAACCCGGCGTTAATTTCCGCCCAGAGAGCGCTTTTGCCCTGGACCCCCGGCAAGAATCGCCGGTCACCTGGCTGTTCAGCGATGTCATTTGCTACCCGGCGCGGCTTTTGGGCCTGGTGCGGCGTTGGATTGAGGCGGAAAAGGCCCACAATATTTTCTGCACCATCAAATTTCAGGGCGCGACGGACCACAGCATCATCGAAGAATTTCAGCAAATTCAGGGCTCTATCCTGTTTCACGCCGCCCATAACAAGCATGAAGTGACCTTTGCGCGCCTTGGCGCGTGAAATTTTCGCGACCTCACGAAAACTCTGGCACGGCATCTGCAATACCCATCACGTACCAAAATGGTGCCGCCGACCAAAGCGTCGGCGCCAACCAAAACGGGGTTGCGACGATGTTGGTGGTTCCGGAAAAGTCTTTGACTGCTCCTCAGGAGGTCCGGGCCCGCCGCATGCAGAGCACGCAAGATGCGGCTCGGCTTGACGTCGCAGGGGGGCGAAAAGAATTCGCACCCATGCTGCAAGAATTGCGGCACAGCCCGGCAAGAACTGCCGGTCCGGGGACACCCACGGGCAACACGCTCGCTGCCATGCTCCAGCGGATCGATACGGACCAAGATGGTCGCATCTCTCCGCTGGAGCTGCGGGCTTCCGCGAAGCGCGCCTATCACGTGCCGGAACGCGCCAAAGTCTGATTCTTTCGCATCCTGCCGGCGTGACCCTATAAGGGGGCATGTCGCAAACCCAGCCAGCCCAATTCGGCGCGACCGCCATACTTATGCGCGTGCTGCGGGCTTCCGCGTCTGACCGCATTGCGCTGACCGCCGCGGGCTGCGCCTTCTACGCCATGCTGGCGCTATTCCCCGGCATTTTCCTGCTGATTTCACTCTATGGCATGGTGTTCGATGCCGCAGCGGTGGAACCGCAGCTTGAAGTGCTGCGCGAATTAGTGCCGGAAGACACTTTTGAGATGATCGCAAGCCGCGTGCATGATTTGGTGGAAGCCCCGCGCCCCAGCCTGGAATGGAGCGCGATGCTGAGCGCGGGCCTTGCGATCTGGAGCGCTTCCGCCGGCACCCGCGCCACGATCGGCGCGCTGAATATGGCGCATCACGTGGAAGAAACACGGCCCTTCTTGCGCTACCATGCGCTTGCCATTGGGCTGACGCTGGCGGCGACACTCGCCGCCGTTATTGCCATTGCGGCTTTGGTGGCGCTGCCCGGTATTTTCGCGCTGATCGGCTTGCCGGCGCTGCGCGCCTTATCACTGCGCGGGCTTTCGCTGCTGACGCTGCTGCTGCTGGTGGGGCTTTCCCTGCTGGCGGTATATCGCTTGGGGCCGGCATCGCGGCGCCTGCCGATCAGACGCATCCTGCCGGGCGCGGTGCTGGCCACGCTGCTTTGGGCCTTGGGGTCGGCGGCCTTCAGCCTTTATGTCTCAGACTTCGCGACTTACGACGCCATGTACGGCCCGCTTGGCGCCACGGTTGGCTTGCTGATGTGGTTCTATGTCAGCGTTTATGTCGTGCTGTTGGGGGCCGAGTTGAATGTGGCGCTGGCCACGCGCGCCGGGGCGTGGTGACAGCGCCGCGCCGCCGCGCCAGGATTGCGCCGGAGGCCCCGCATGACACTCACCACCATCAGCGCCATCACCATAAGCTGCGTGGATGCGCCGATAGACCCACCGCTGCGCAATAGCCTGAATGTCATCCCCCGCGCGCCTTTGGTGATTGCGGAAGTCACCACCAGCGATGGCGCCACGGGCACGGCTTATGTGTTTCCTTATACCCGCGCCGCACTTGGCCCGACCGCAGCGCTCGCGCGTTCGATTGGTGAGGGGCTGATTGGCCGGGAATTGGCGCCGACATCGCTCTGGCGCGAATTGCATGATGGATTTCGCATCCTGGGCAGTGAGGGGTTGGTGCAGATTGCGCTATCTCTCCTGGACATGGCGCTATGGGATGCGCTTTCCCGCCGCGCTGGCGTGCCGCTTTACGCGATGCTGGGGGCGGAAGCGCGGCCCATGCCGATTTACGCCTCACTCCGCGGTTGGGGGCCTGCGATGCTGGCCCAGGAAGCCGGCCAAGCGGTGGCGCGGCTTGGCGCGCGCGCAGTGAAGTTCAAGCTAGGCCAGGCAAAGCTGGAAGATGATCTGGCGACGGTGCGCGCCGTGCGTGGCGTTGTGGGCGATGATGTCGCGATTTTCGTGGATTACAACCAGGCGCTCACACTGCCGGAAGCGGAACGGCGCGGGCGTGCATTGCAAGCGCTTGATGTGCGCTGGCTGGAAGAACCGCTGCCGGTCCAGGATGATGCGGGCATGGCGGCCCTCGCCACGCGGCTCGAAATCCCGATCCAGGGTGGGGAGAATTGGTGGGGCCCTGCTGGCATGCAGCGCGCCTTGGCGGCTGGCGCCTGCGATTTCTGCATGCCGGATGCAATGAAGATTGGCGGTGTCACGGGCTGGCTGCGCGCTGCTGCCATGGCGGCAGCACATCGGGTGCCCATGTCATCGCATATCTTTGTGGAAGTCAGCGCGCATCTGCTGCAAGCCACACCAACCGCACATTATCTGGAACATCTGGATATCGCCGCCCCCTTGCTGCGCCAGCCCTTGGCGGTGCGGGATGGCATGGCGCTGGTGCCCGAAGCGCCTGGGCTTGGGCTTGACTGGGATGAGGCTGCGCTGCGTCATTTCGCGGTGGATGTGTGAAACATAATGAAAGGGCTTCCCATGCGTGCTGCCTTTATTGATGCCAATGCCTCACTCGCCGCGGTGATGCGGAAGCTCCATCGCGCCGATGATCTGCCGATGGACATTCACGAAACGCCTGATATCAAGCCGGATGACCTACCCGGCGTGCTGCAAGGCGTGCAGATCATGATCAATGATCACACGCATTGCCCGCTTGCGGTGATCAAGAATTGCCCGGATTTGAAACATATTGTCTTTCTGGGCACCGGCGCGCGTTCCTATATGAACCCTGAGGAATTGGATGCCGAATGTGGCGTGAAGGTGCATATCATCAAAGGCTATGGCGATACCGCGGTGGCGGAGATGGCCTTTGCGCTGATGTGGGGCGCGGCGCGTGGCTTGGGCAATATGCATCATGCTATCATGGGCGGTGGCTGGCCGCGCACGGATGGCATGCAGCTTACCGGCAAGACGATCGGGCTGATTGGCTATGGTGGCATCGCGGCCGAAATGGCGCGGCTTTGCCAAGGCATTGGCATGCGTGTGCTGGCCTGGAATCGCAGCCCAAAAACCGCGCCCGGCGTGCATTTTGTTGAACTGGAAACGCTACTGGCCGAAAGCCATGTGGTCAGCCTGCATCTGCTATTGAATGATGAAACGCGCGGCTTTTTGTCCCGCGCGCACATCGCGCGCATGCGCCAGGGTGCCTTACTGATCAATACCGCGCGCGGCGCTGTGTTGGATGAAGATGCTTTGGTGGATGCACTCGCCTCTGGTCATTTGGGGGGCGCGGGGCTTGATGTTTTTGTGACGGAACCGCTGCCGGCAGGCCATGCGCTGACCAAGCTTTCCAATGTGACGCTTTCAACCCATTCGGCTTTCCGCACGCCGGAGGCGACGGATAATCTGCTTGAAGCGTCACTGGAACATTGCCGGCGCATTTTGCGCCAGGGTTATTGATCCTATCTCACGCCGCCTGCGCTAAGGTTGGCGCGTAATCGGCGACTGTTGTCCGATGCAGATCGCGCGGCTTATCCGCCGGGTAGCGCCGCGCCCTGTGCATGGTCACGCGATTATCCCACATCACCAGATCATGCGCGCGCCAGACATGAGCATGGACGAATTCGCGTTGCGTGGCGTGTTCCGTAAGGTCACGCAGCATGGCGCGGGCTTCTGGCACGGGCCAGCCATGAATCTGCCCGGCATGGGCTGAAAGAAACAGCGAAAGCCGCCCGGTCTTCGGATGGCGCCGCACCAGGCGCTGCGGTACCGGCGCCCATCTATGGCGTTCTTCTTCTGTAAAATCGGTAAAGCCCAGAGTGCCGCGTGAGAAAATCTGGCTGTGATCCGTGATCAGGTCATGGATTTCCGTCTTCAGCGTCGGGTCCAGTGCATCCCAAGCCGCGCGCATGTCGGCGAATTCCGTATTGCCACCCTCACCCGGAATGACGCGCGCCGAGAGCAGGGAATATTTCGCCGGTGTCGCCTTAAAGGATGAATCGCTATGCCACAGCATATTCCCCAGGCTGAACAGCCGTCGCCGATCATCGCGCGCCAATACATTGGAATTTTTATCAAGGTTGGAGATGTCATTCACCTCCATCGCAAGCCGCCGATCAGCAACCTTGGCGATATCGCCGGTGGCGGTCTCAAGCGGGCCGAAGTTGCGGCTGAAGGCCAATTGCTGTTCGTCATTGATGTCCTGGCCGTGGAACACCAGCACGCCATACTGATCCATGCCTGCATCAATGGCGGCGGCATCCGCGGCGCTGACGGGTTGGCGTAAATCAATGCCGGCAACCACGCCGACGAAATCAGGCCGCGCTGGATTGGCGGGGGTGATTGTTATGCTCATTATTTCCTCCTGCGGGCGTGCTGAAGGCGCCCTTTCGGGGAAGCATAGCGCGGAAATCGCCACTTTGAAGCGGTTTGTGCGGCACGGTCCGTTTATGCCAGAAGGCATTCATGTCTGACGCGCCGAAACGCCCCCGCCGCCCCGCCGGCCCGCCGCCCAATGCGGCGCGGCTGCGTGAAGCGGCGCTGGCCCATCTGGCCCGCTTCGCCGCGACCGAGGCGGGCTTGCGGCGCGTGTTGGAACGGCGCATCGCCCGCTGGGCCCGTGCTGCGGAGGCTGAGGGCCAGGCGCGCGAGGCCATCGCCGCCAGCACCGCCGCCCTGAACACCGAAATCGCCACCATCGCCAAAAGCCTGGTTGCCGCCGGGGCGGTGAATGATGCGGCCTTTGCCGAAAGCCGCGCGCGGCGGCTGGCACGATCCGGCCATTCCCGCCGGGCCATTTCGGCGCATCTGGCGGCCAAGGGCATTGAGGCTGGGGTCGCTGCCGCTGCCCTGCCGGATGGGGAGGAGGCCGAGCTTCTGGCTGCACTCGCCTTTTGTCGCCGCCGCCGCCTTGGCCCCTTTGCGCGCGTGGCACCTGATGCGCCGGCGCGGATGAAGGCTTTGGCTGCGCTGGCGCGTGGCGGCTTCGCTCAGGGGATCGCAAGGCGCGCCCTGGCGATGGACCCAGCCGAAGCCGAAGATAGGCTGCTGACGGGTCGCCAGTCGTGACAGAGGAAATCAAGGGCCCGGTAGTCTTTACCCGCCATGGCGTGGCGCGCGGCATTCGTACCGCCCTGCCGCTGGTGATCGGCACCTTTCCTTTTGGTTTGGTGGTCGGCGTGATTTCTGACCAAAAGGGGCTCTCCTGGCTGGAAACCTTGTTGATGTCGGCGCTGGTATTTGCCGGGTCTTCGCAATTATTGGCGCTCGAGCTTTGGTCGGAACCCGCCCCCATTCTGGCGGCGATCATTGCCGCGATTGTGGTGAATATCCGCATGGCGCCAATGGGCGCGGCCTTGGCGCCCTGGCTGGATAAGCTGCGCGGCGTGAAACTGTGGGGCAGCATGGCCTTCATGGTGGATCATGCCTTCGCGCTTTCCGCCGCGGAACAAAGGCGCGGCGGGCGGGATGCGGGCTATCTGCTCGGCATTGGTGTTACGCTTTGGTGCTTTTGGAATATTTCCGTGATCTTGGGACATATATTGGGCTCCACGGTGCGACTGCCGGCGGGGCATCCGCTTTATTTCGCAGCCATCGCCACCTTTGTCGCGATATTGGTGCCGCTCTGGCGCGGTGTGCGCCGTGATTTCTGGCCCTGGCTGCTGGCCGGCGTGCTGGCCGTGCTGGCCTGGAAGGCGGGGCTTGGCCCACCCTGGCCGCTGCTGATTGGCGCCTTTGCCGGTGCCGCGCTGGGTGCCTGGTTGGAGCTACGCCGCGAATGACGCTCCGCCCCGATGTGCTGCTCGCCATCATCGGCATGGCAGTGGCAACTTACCTCTGCCGTGCTGGCGGCTATGCGTTGTTTCGCGCGCTGCGCCCGCCGCGTTATGTGGAAGTGGTCTTGCAGCATCTGCCCGGACCGATTTTCATGGCGTATGCCATGCCGGCCTTGGCAGCGCATGGCTGGAAAGGTTGGGTGGCGGCAGTGGCGGTGGTGGCGGTGCAGTATTTCTCGCGCAGCCTGGCGGCGGCGATCCTGATTGGGGTTGGCGCCATGGCCGGGCTCGGTGCGCTTGAAGCCTGGTTCCTTGCGCGCTGATTCGCCGCTTTCTCGCATCACGGCGCATGGCGCTGCGATTCTGATCATCATCGCGATCGGCACGCTGATTGTGCCGCTGGATACCTCAGTGAATATCGCCTTTCCGGCGATTACCGAGCGTTTCGGGCTTGGGCGCACCGGCATTCAATGGGTGGTGATCTGCTATGTGCTGACCTATGGCAGCCTGATGCTGGGCATTGGCCGGCTTGGCGATATTTTTGGCTATTTGCGCGTGTTTCGCTTAGGCCTCGCCTGGAGCATTCTGGCTTTCATCCTTTGCGCCACAGCGGAAAACTACGCCTCGCTTTTGGCAGCGCGGGTGATGCAGGGCATTGGCGCGGCCTTGGTAATTGGCTGCGGCCCCGCGCTTGCCACCAGCCATTTTTCCGAAGCGTTGCGCCCGCGTATCCTTGGATTTTACGCCTTTGGCTTTGCTGCGGGTGGCGGGCTTGGGCCGCTGATTGGCGGCGTATTGGTAGAACATTTTGGCTGGTCAGCCGTTTATTGGTATCGCGCGCCACTCGCGGCCTTTGCGCTGGGTTTGAGTGTGTTTCTGCGCGCCCCACCCCGCACCGCAATGCGCGAGAGTTTTGATCTGACTGGCGCAGTACTGATTACGGGCATGATGTGTTGCCTGCTGCTTGGTATTAATCGCGCGCCGGATGTGGCGGCGGGGAACCCTCTGGCGCTGGGCTTGGCCTTCGGGTTTCTGGTGTTGGGCTGGTGGTATGGGCGCCACGCTGCGCGCATTTCAAGGCCAGTGATCGCGCTGCGCTATTTCCGGGACGCGGATTTCCTGTTTGCCTGCATTGCAACCGCGCTGGTGAATTTCGCCTGCTTCGCTGTGCTGCTGTTCATGCCTTATCTGTTGCTGCATGGCGCGGCGCTGCCGGCGGGTTGGGGCGGCTTGGTGTTGGCGATCGGGCATTTGGCGGCGATGGCGGCTTCTCCCTTCGCCGGTGCCTTGCTGGCGCGCATCAGTGCGGCGCGCTTGGCGTTGATTGGTTCCGTGATGATCACAGGCGGGCTTTGGTTGATTGGCAGCATCGGCGCTGCCGGCGGCGCGATCCCGCTGCTAGTTGCGGCGCTGGCGCTGCAAGGCATCGGCCTTGGATTATTTCAAGTGAGCGTCACCGATTTACTGCTGGAACGCATGCCGCGAGAGGATCGCGGTGTCGCAGGCAGCCTTTCACAAGTGTCACGCACGCTTGGCGTAGTCACAGCGGCATCCTTGTTGAGCACCGTCTTCGCCGCGCTGGAAGCTGGGGGCGTGGCGCGCGGGCTAATGCCGATGGAGGCCTTCCGCGCCGCCTTCGGCACCATCTTCAGCTTTGGCGCAATGCTGGTGGCGGCGTTGGTAATTGTGGGTTTTTTCGTCAACCGGCGCGGCTATCGCTGACAATCCGCCCATCCACCAGATGAATGCGCCGATTGGCGCGTTTGGCGAGTTCCGCATCATGCGTCACTACCAATATGGCGCGGCCTTCTTCCGCAGCCAGGCGCGCGAAAATGTCAAAGACGGCAGCGGCATTGCGCGTATCCAAATTGCCGGTCGGTTCATCGGCTAGAATAATGGCGGGATCATTAGCCAGGGCGCGCGCAATGGCGGCGCGTTGGCGCATGCCCCCCGAAAGCTGTTCCGGCAATTTCCTCGCCGCTTCGGCCATGCCCAGCGCTTCCAGCAGTTTCATCGCCTGGGTGCGCGCGGCGCTATCCTTCAAGCGGCCGAGCCTGCGGATTGGGATCAGCACATTATCTAGGGTAGAAAATTCCGGCAGCAGGAAATGGAATTGAAATACGAAGCCCAGGCGTGCCAGACGCAAGTTTGCAAGCTCTGCCGTGCTCAGGCTTGCCGTATCGCGGCCTTCCAGCAACACGCGCCCTTCGGTTGGCCGATCAAGCAGGCCAAGCAGATAGAGCAAGGATGATTTGCCGGACCCCGATGGCCCGGTAATGGCGATGAATTCGCCGCGTTCGACTTTCAGCGAAGCATCCTGCACCAGGGTGACACCTTCCGGCAGGCGCCGCGTGATATGTTGTGCTTCAAGCAAAGCGGGTGTTGCGTTATTCATGCCGCGCCGCGAATGGTTTGCACCGGGTCAAGCCGCGCCGCGCGGCGTGCCGGCACCACTGCGGCGATGCTGGCCGCAAGGATTGCGAAGAAAGATGCAACAGCGAAAATCCGCCAATCATGCGCCAGAAGAAACCGGTCATTGCCCGCGGGCGTTTCGGTCTGAAAGCGTATTTGCGCTAGCCCTTCAATCATAATCTGGCCCAGCACGCAGCCAAGCACCGCGCCCAATAGCCCCGCGATCATCCCCTGCAACAGGAATAGCCATTGGATATCGCCTTCGGTGAAGCCGAGTGATTTCAGAATGGCGATGTCGCGCGTTTTCTCAAACACCACGGTTGAAATGATGTTGTAAATGCCAAAGGCCGCTACTAGCAGAATGGCGCCGGTTACGCTATACATAATGGCATTCTGGATCACGAAAACCGTCAGCACATTGCGGTTCTGTTCTTCCCAGCTTTCGGATCTGTCGCCAAAGCGCGCTTCGATTTGCCGCGCGAGAGGTTCCGCCCCGGTCACATCATCCAGCCTCAGTAGGATTTGATTGACCACATTGGGCCGGTCTTGCAGGATTTGATTGACCTTGAGCAGCGTATAGCCCGCCTGGTTATCCAGCGTGGTGAGCCCTGTACGAAAAATCCCCACGATTTTCATTTGTAGGCTGACGCCCTTGGGGGAGACCGCGATAATGCTATCGCCCAAGACAACGCCAAGCTTCTGCGCGAGCCCGATGCCAATGATCAGCCCATTTGCGGTGCTGCGTAAATCCTCCATCCGGCCCTGGAACAAATCCTTTTCCAGATTGGAAACGCGCCGATAGCGCGCGGGTTCGATACCCGTGATGGAAACTGAAACATCGCGCGACCCATAACGCAGCAGCGCCTGGCCGGTGAGGATGGGCGATGAAAAGACCCCCGGTATCCCTTCGAGTATCGCGATTTTCTCGGCGGCGTTGCGGATGCCACGCACACGTTCAGTCGGCTTCACACCTGAAAGCGCCACCGCACCTTCTGGATGGGCGATTTCCACCGCCTGCGGCAGTGGCCGACGCGTTTCATCCTTCACGATGATATGCGGCTGCACATCGATGACCTGTTCGATGAAATAGGTTTGAAACCCACGCATGAGTGAGGCGATGGCGATGAAAAACGCCACGCCCAGCGCAACCCCCATCACCGATACCAGGGTTTGCCGACGCCTGCGGGAAAGCATTCCGCGCGCCAGATCAAAAATCAGACTCATGGCTTAAGGCGTATCGCCTGCCCATCCGTCAGACCTTGCGGTGGATCCAAGACCACTATGTCACCCGCGGCCAAACCTTGGCGGATTTCCACCGCCCGGGGCCCCTGCACCCCTGCGGTGACACGCCGCAAGCGCGCCACCTCCCCCTGAGCAATGAACACGTGATCACCACGGAGAGCAGCGGGTGGGATGAGCACAGCGGTAGCGGTTTCGCGCAGTACGATATTCGCTTCCACTGTCATGCCGATCATCAGCGGTGTGTCATCGGGCAGCGCCAAGCGTACGCGATAAGCCTTGCGCGTTGCATCACCTTTGGGCGTGATTTGCGTCACGGTCGCGTTCAGTACCTGCCCCGCAAAAGCATCAGCGCGCAGCAGCGCGCGCTGGCCTTCGCGGATTTGGGCGATGTCTTCCTCATCTACCTCGGCAGTGATGCGGAGTGGCTTTGGTTCACCAATCCAGAATAGCGCGGCGGGGGTATCCACCACCTCACCCACCTCGGCATCGCGGCGCAACACAATCCCGGCAGAAGGGGCGTGCACGATATAATCATCCAGCCGTCGCTGCGCGGCTTCGGCCACGGCGCGCACAGCGCGGGCCTCGGCCTCGGCACGGTCCAGTGCTGCGCGGGAAGCAACATCGCGCGCCACCAAGGTGCGCACGCGGGCCAAATCTTCCTGGGCGAAAAGGGCGCGGGCTTCGGTTTCCTCTGCCCGGTGCTGGGCTTCCCGGTCATCCAACCGCGCCATGGGTTGGCCCGCTTCAACACGCGCGCCTTCTTCCACCAGCACCGCAGTGATGCGCGCACGTACCGCAGGGCCAACCTTGGCCCAATGCACCGGCTCCACATTGCCGGTGGCGTAAACCGCCTGCACGGCGGGCCCAATGGAGGCAGTGGCAATGGCAACCGAGGGCGCCAAGCCACGCCAGACCCAGGCGCCGGCCAGGGCGAGGATAAGAAGCAGGGCAGGAAGGATGATCCGGGCACGCATTGTGTCAGCCTAACATGACAGGCGCCGCTTGGCTTCCCCAGCAGAGCCTACCCCATGCTGTTATATGATTGGCCTGACATGGTTGTGCGAAGCCCTGCCTGCCGCTAAGTAGCGTTTCGAGAGGGTTCCTTGCCCCAAAAAGCCGACTTAGCTCAGGGGTAGAGCAACTGATTCGTAATCAGTAGGTCCGGGGTTCGATTCCCCGAGTCGGCACCAGTCTTTTCAATGGGTTAGAGTGGTTTTTGGTTCGGGTTTTGAGTGTTTGAACCGGACAATGACCGGATATTCAGCGATCTTCCTCGCCGAGTCATCATCTCTGGAATTCGCCGCTACAACGCTACGGTTGGGGTCTCGACCCCTTCAGTGTGCCCAAGCCAACTTAACGGCGAACCTGAAAGCCAAGCCTAAAACGTAGCAGCGTAGCGCCTTGTCCGGGAGATGAAGGAGGGGGTGGGAGTGGTGGGGGCTGGAAAAAAGGCTAGGCCTGCATTCAGGTCGGAATAGGCCTTCCGAAATCGGCGCAATTTTTGGAGTTGGGCCTGCTTTGTCAGAAGCCTGCTTGCCTGATCAGGCTGCCTGCCTAGCTGATACCGCTTCGCGTCGCCATCACGCAGATAGCGCCGCACCGTGTTGCGCGACACACCAACTTGTCGCGCAATCGAGCGCAAACCTTTGCCTCGTTTGGCCAATAAACGAATCTCCAATGCCATTTCTCCCGGAAGCATAAAGACCCCCATCCACATGACATGGGCAACATAAGCCTGGGTCAGATTTCAAACGGCACGAGGGCCCCGATCCTGATTGAGGCGCGGGCCAATGCGCGCTGGTCACTGGACTTCGTGCATGACCAGTTGGCCTGTGGACGGCGATTTCGGGTGCTGAACGTGTTTGATGACGTCACGCGGGAGTGCCCCTTACGGCAATCCCGGACACGTCCATCTCGGGCCGCCGTGTCGTCAGGGAACTGACGGCCTTGATTGAACGCCGCGGCAGGCCGGCGATGATCGTCAGCGACAACGGGACGGAGCTGACCTCGAACGCGATCCTGAAGTTGTGCGCGGAGCAGAAGATCGAATGGCACTACATCGCCCCCGGACAGCCGATGCCGAACAGCTTTGTGGGAAGCTTCAACGGCAGGCTGCGCGACGAGTTTCTTTACGAGGCCTTGTTCCGCAACCTGGCCCATGCCCGCGAACTGATCAGCGCCTGGGTCACTGACTACAACACCGAAAGACCCCATTCAGCCCTCGGCTACCGGCCCCCCGCAGGCTTCGCCCTTTATCTGACCACTGCAATCGTACGACCCGCTACACGCGTTGAAAGTTCTGCGCGCCGAGCGATTGCTCAACCCACGCCAAAGGTCGCAAATGACCAACCGGCTCAGGTCATAGATGGATGAA